>JAZREC010000184.1:0-11276 GCA_045660605.1 Clostridia bacterium | reverse complement strand
ATACCGCTTGCATTAGCGGAATACAAATAAACGGTGCAGGGGTAGGACTGGCTACCAAAAAAGGAAAGCACGGAAGGAGCAGAAGTATGTAGGAAATTTTGACAAAGCTTTTCGGTGAGCTTGTTACAGAGGATGCTCTTACGCAGTTTAATGCGGAACTGCTTCCACATCTCAGGTGGAAGACCTCGTTATAGAAAAATTAAAAAAACATTCGGTATAATTTGCATATTTATCCTGATGACAGCCATAATAAAATCACATCTGATTACTTTGTGAAAGGAATGTGTAAATTGGTAGAACAGGATACAATAAAGCTTTTGAGAGAGTGTGACGCCGGAGTAAAAATGGGTATATCCTCAATAGAGGATGTGCTAGATAATGTAAGTAATTCGGAGTTTCATGACCTTTTGGATAAGTGCCGCGCGGAGCATGCGAGGCTTCAGGAGGAAATCGACGGCCTGCTGAGTAAATATCAAGACGAGGGCAAGGACCCTGCACCTATTGCAAAGGGCATGTCATGGATGAAAACAAACATAATGCTTGCCGTTAACGAAAGCGACGAGGTCGTAGCAGACCTTATGACGGATGGTTGCAATATGGGTGTCAAATCCTTAAATAAATACCTCAATAAGTACGAAGCTGCTGACGAGGTTTCCAAGGATATAGCAAAGCGTCTTATAAATCTCGAAGAGGAGCTTGCCGTAAATATAAGAAAGTTTCTGTAAGCCCCTGCAATTTAAATCTTGGTATGTAAATAATATTTGTAAATCTGTTTTGCGAAAGCAAAACTACCTTATTTAATTTCCGCCTTGAAAAACAAGCGAAATAGAAAAATAAAAAACCCCTGAAGGAATTTCCGCAATCGAGGACCAGGCACGATGATTTTCGTGCCCTCCGCAGATGCGGTTAAAATTCCAAGGGGATTTTTTGTTTTTCCGCTTGTTTTTCACAGCGGATGGCAGGGAGTGCAGAGGGGGTTGCTATTGACCTCCTCTGCATAAAACCCTTAATATATTCCGTCAAATGTTTTATTAAATATTGGTTTTCCTTTTCTGTTAATTATATACCACTTCTCGCCTATGGGTGACTCGGGGTCGCTTTCGCATACTGCCGCATAGCCGTCATCAAAGAATACAGTTGCGGTAACAAAATCTGTATCGGTTACTTTGTTACCCTTTTTGTCAATATATCCAAAGCCTTTTTTATCTTTTACAAGTGCGATGCCGTCCGAAAACTGCGATGCCATAAGATATTTTGCTTTGATTACAAAAGCACCTTTTTTGTTTATATATCCAAACTTTCCGTTTGTTTTCTTCTGGGCGTAAGCGAGACCGTTTTCAAAGCTTCCGAGAGATGCAAATTTGTTCTCTATAACCCACTTGCCTTTTTTGTTTATATATCCCCACTTGCCGTGTTTTTTTGCCGCCGCAAGCTTTTCGCTAAAGCTTTTTAAGCTTTCATATTCAGGCTCAATAACCCACTTTCCTTTTTGGTTTATAAAGCCCCATTTGCCGTCTTTGTCTATGGCAATTGCCATACCGTCTTCAAATTCACCGATATCGGAAAACTTATTTTTAATAATCCAATCGCCCTTTTTGTTTATATATCCCCACTTGCCGTCTTTCTTTGCAGGTGCCATTGAATCCGAGAAGCTTCCGACTTCATCAAATTTGCACTTTATAACTTTGTTTCCTTTTTTGTCTATATAACCCCATTTAAGAGTTTTGATATCGCGGACAGGTGCAAGAGAGTCCTCAAAGCTTCTTGCCTCGGCGTATTGCGGTTTTATTACCCATTTACCCTTGGGGGTTACAAATCCCCACTTTTCGTCCTTTGATACCGCCATAAGACCCTCGGAGAATTCCCACGATGTGCCGTCAAATATAAAGTCTGTTATGCTCTTTCCTTTTTTTGATATGAGCGAGAGTGCCGCATCGCTTCCTGTATAGAAAGACACGCTTTCACTGCCCTCTGCTGCAACGATTACATTTTCCCCTGCGGGATATGTCATGGAGTAATCTGCTTTTACGAGCACCTTGCCCCTTTTGTTTATAATTCCGTAAAGGGGGTTTAAGGTTTCGGGGTCAGTCTCCAGAAAGGATACCATTCCGTCTGTAAAAAGATTGGTTTTATCATCCTTTGGACTAAATGCAATACATATTGCTGTTACTATGCAAACTGTCAATGCGGCAGCACAGACAAGTCTAATCCACGGATAGCTCTTTTTTGTGTTTGATGTAATATTTGCCTCAAGCTCTTCTGAGAGCGGATTTATGCTTACGCTCGGTATGTCTTGAATCTCTTCGTTGCTCTCTGCGGTCTGCTCAGCTTCCTGTTCTTCCGTAATTTGTTCTTCGTCGGAAGAAAGCGGTTTCAGGGGAGTATCCGGCTCTGTAAAATGGTTAAGGATATCTTCATATTTTTTATGATAATCGGACATGTATTAACCTCCTTATAAATAATACTAATTTTATCACAAAACACTCTCCTGTGTCAAGAAAGGTAATAACAATACAAGCAGGGTGCATAAAATATAAATAAGGAGGAATTCCGATGAAAAAGATAATATGTATTTTGTTTGCCGTATCCCTGTTAACAACAAGCGCAAACGCGGATTATCCGCAGGTTTCCGCGCAATCTGCAATTGTTATTGATGCCGCCTACGGCAATGTTTTATATGAGAAAAATGCCTCGCAAAAGCTCACTATGGCAAGCACAACCAAGATTATGACCGCAATCTGTGCCATTGAGGACGGAAATCTTGATGCCGGGGTCAAGATACATCCCGATGCGGTAGGGGTTGAGGGCTCGTCAATTTATTTAACTCTCGGGGAGGAGCTTACCCTGAGGGAGCTTGTGTGCGGACTTATGCTGAATTCGGGCAATGATGCGGCAGTTGCAATAGCCTATGCCGTATCGGGCTCGGTAGATAAATTTGCGGACAACATGAACAAAAAGGCAGAAAAAATAGGTGTAGAAAACACGCATTTCTGCAATCCAAACGGTCTTGACGAGGACGGACACTATACCACAGCCCAAGACCTTGCAAAAATTACTGCATATGCCCTTAAAAATGAAGAATTCAGAAAAATAGTCTCTACATATCAGATGACCGTCACAGGACCCGAGGGCAAGAGATATCTTACAAATCATAACAAGCTTCTTAAAAGAATGGACGGCTGTATAGGCGTCAAAACAGGATTTACAAAGAAATCAGGCAGATGTCTTGTGTCTGCGTGCGACAGAAACGGTGTAGTGCTTGTATCAGTAACCCTCAATGCCCCCGATGATTGGAATGACCACATGAATATGATGGATTATGCATACGGACGGATTTCCAGAAAGAGCGTGCTAAAAGATGCGGAGTATCTTTGTACCATCCCTGTAAAAAAAGGAACTGCATCACAGGTGAGCGCAGTAAGCTCATGTGATTTTGCAGTTCCTGCAGTAGACGGTGTTAAATATGTAAGTGTTTACCGTGCACCTCTTGAGATTACCGCACCCGTAAAAAAGGGCGATAAGCTGGGCGAGGTGGAGGTATATATGAATGACAGCCTCGTAGACCGCTTCCCTGCTGTTGCGGGAGAGAGCGTGGCTGAGGATACAACCCGTTATTTTGGCGAGACAGTAATTACTCTTTTGTCAAATTTTCTGGAAAGACAGCCTCCGTCCGATAGATAGGCATGCCCTGATTTACAAAATTAGTTTCGTATTCCGTCATTACATTGCCCTCAAAACCGCTGTTATGCAGGTCGAGGGTAATGTTTTTGAGTCTTAGTCCGTAGTCGGAAAAGGAATTTAGCGAAAATTCAAAAAGTGCCTTATTATCTGTCTTAAAATGTACCTCGCCGTTTGGTTTAAGGAGCTTACTGTATATCTTAAGGAAGTTTGCATGTGTAAGTCTGCGTTTTGCATACCCGCTTTTCTTCCATGGGTCGCAGAAGTTTATATATATTCTTTCGCACTTTGAAGCGGTATCAAATTCATCAAATATTCCTGCATCGCCCCTTACAAATCTGACATTTGTAAGACCTGCCTCCTTAACCTTCTCTAGCGCAAGAACAATAACATCGGATATCTTCTCTACGGCAATATAGTTGATGTCGGGGTTGAGGGCGGCGGTTTCTGTAATAAACTTACCCTTTCCGCAGCCTATTTCCATATGAAGAGGCTTTCCGTCGCCGAAAACCTTACCTATGTCGTTTTTGTATACCGATATATCATCAATTATAAGATGGGAGCATGCTTCCATTCTTTCTTCTCTGTGTTTTTTTCTTCTCATTCTCATGGCATATATCTCCTTTACTTTGTTCCTTTATAATATAACATTTTTTCTTTTGCTTTGCAACAGCTCAATTGACATTTTCTGTGGATTGTTCTATAATTGTATAAAACAATATGAAAGGACAATACACATGGAAGAAATGAGGCTTCAAAAATATCTTGCCCTTTGTTCTGTTGCGTCAAGGCGAGGTGCCGAACAGATGATACTGGACGGCAGAGTCAGTGTCAACGGAAAGCTGGTCACAGAACTCGGAACCAAGGTGATGGACGGCGACACAGTATCCGTAGACGGCAGAGAAATAGGACAGGCGGACAAGAAAATATATATAATGCTCAACAAACCCGACGGATATATATGCTCGGCAAAGGATGAGAGGGGCAGAAAAACCGTTATGGAGCTTGTTGCGGATATCCCCGAGAGGATATATCCCGTCGGCAGACTGGATTACAACACAACAGGACTTCTTATTATGACAAATGACGGGGAAATGGCATACAGACTTACCCATCCCAAATATGAGAAGCAAAAGATATATACTGCACTTGTGTCGGGAATTATGCTTCACGGTGCGGCGGACAGGCTCAAAAGAGGAGTATATATAGACGGCAAAAAGACCTCGCCTGCCGAGGTGGAAATTCTTGAGCATAGACGAAATTCCACAGTTGTAAGAATAGGTATCCACGAGGGTATGAACCGTCAGGTGCGAAAGATGTGCGAAGCGGTGGGACATCCCGTTTTATCTCTGTCCAGAGTGAGTGTTGACGGTATAGAGCTTGGCAATCTCGCACTCGGCAGATGGAGACATCTTACAAAAACTGAGGTAATGAGATTAAGAGGGGAATAATATGCTAACAATAAAAACAGACGATGTAAAATATGCAGATTGTATGGGAATAACACTTCCCGAAGATGCTGTCATAATGACAGTAAAGGACGGGGAAGAGCTTTTGGGACTCGGAGTAATGAGACTTTTTGAGGGCTATGCTCTTCTTGACGGTATATATATAAAGGACGAAGATTTTTCGCTTGAATACGGACTTGGCAAATCAATGCTCAATGTCATTGACCTAAGAGGCATAAGGCATGTTGCAAGCGACAACGCTGATATACAAAAACAGCTTACCGCACTCAAGTTCAAGCCGATAGATGATATCGAGGACAAGGCAGATATACCGAAAGAAGTATTAAATTGTCGAATGTATCTTAATTTAGATGGATATTTCTTGGCGAATTGTTAAAATTATACAAAGGAAAAAAAGGATATATATAGAATTAGTCTAATGTGGGAAAAATTGTAGTGTTGATGGCAAAATTGTGCCGTCAACGCCCTTTGTAGTTTAAAATTTATATAAATAAAGGCACTTTTCTCGGAAAGGAGGACAATCATGAGCACATTATTTGTATGCTTTATGGGTATTGCAACGGTATTTGTAGGACTTATAGCCCTTATATTTATTACAGTTGCAATGAGCAGTGTTTGTAAGAGGTTTGCAAAGGCAGAGTCAGCGCAGGCTCCGGTAAAAGCAGTCAGCACACCATCGGGTCCGATTGCAAATAATCAGGAAATCATAGCCGCATCATGTGCGGTAATTGCCGAGGAACTCGGTACAGATGTGAGGAATATCAAAGTAACATCATTTAAGAAACTTTAATAATTATCAAAAGGAGATTTTAATTATGAAAACTTACAAGGTAAATGTTAACGGTACAGAATACGCAATATCCATAGAACTTATGAGCGAGGAAGAGGCTCAGGCTGCAAAGACCCAGGCTCCCAAGGCCGAAGCTCCCAAGGCCGAAGCTCCCAAGGCAGAAGCTCCCGCACAGAAGCCTGCAGGCGAGGGCGAGCAGGTTGTAGCTCCCATGCAGGGTACAATCCTCTCTGTTAAGGTAAAAGAGGGCGACAGCGTAACTCAGGGTCAGGTTCTCTTTATTCTCGAAGCTATGAAGATGGAAAATGAAATCATGGCAGGATGTGACGGTGTAATCACTTCTGTATGCGTTGCAGAGGGTGCATCAGTTTCCAACGGCACAGCTCTTTGCACAATCGCATAAGAGGTATAGTGTTACATTACTTACATTCGGAGGTATAGAAAAATGACAAAAAGAATAATTTCTGTACTCCTGCTTGTTATGCTCTCACTTACAGCGGTGATAGCATATGCAGACCCCGCCGAGACCGATGCGGAAACAAGCGGTGAAGTACAGCTTAGCCAGGAAGAGCTTGAGGCTCTTTTGAGCTCACAGGCTCAGCCAAGCGGATATGTTACATTGGAAGAAGAATACGAAGGCAAGCTTACCGAGGGTGAAGCTCTTGTATTCGTAAAATCCGCAAATTATGAAAACGGCAAGCTCACAATAACTCTTGCCAACAGAAGTCTCGAACCGCTAGCCGTATATTACATGCTCGACGGTGACGAAAATGTTTACTTTAACTATGCAGGCTCAGGTCAGCTCACTCAGGAAAGAAGAGGCTCTGCACTCAAAGAGCTTGCAATACCTGCAGGCGGTGAATTAGAGCTTACCGACGAAATTTTTGCAGAGAACTTAAAAAAAGGCGAGATGCCCAAGGTAAACATTCTTATTCAGTATGTTCCCGGTGAGGTTAATACCATTTCTCAGGCTATGAGCACACAGGTAAGCTCATCATACGAGGCAGATATATTAAGCCCCAAGGCAACAGGCAAGATGGAAGCTGTAGTAAACTTCTTAAAGCAGACAGGATTTTCTATGCTTACATGGAAGTCACTTGTTATGCTTCTTATAGCATGTCTTCTTATGTACCTTGCAATTGTTAAGAAGTTTGAACCGCTTTTGCTTCTTCCTATAGCATTTGGTATGCTTCTTACAAATCTCATGGGCGCAGAAATCTTCCATGAAGAGATTTTTGCAGGCGGACATGTTCACTGGGAATATTTCAGTGCATCCAATGCAATTACTCCGGGTCTCATAGACATACTTTACTTAGGTGTTAAGCTCGGTATCTATCCTTGTCTTATCTTTATAGGTGTAGGTGCTATGACAGACTTCGGTCCCCTTATTGCCAACCCCAAGAGTCTTCTTCTCGGTGCGGCGGCACAGATAGGTATATTTGCAACATTTATCGGTGCATACTATCTTGGATTTAACCCTCAGGAAGCAGGCTCTATAGGTATTATCGGCGGTGCGGACGGTCCTACAGCTATCTTCCTTACAAGTAAGCTTGCTCCCCACCTTCTTGGACCTATCGCTGTTGCGGCTTACTCATACATGGCTCTTGTTCCTGTAATTCAGCCTCCTATTATGAAGGCTCTTACAACCAAGAAGGAAAGACAGATTGTAATGAAGGAGCTTCGCCCTGTATCCAAGACAGAGAAGATTGTATTCCCGATAGTTACTACAATCTTTGTTTCGTTCCTTGTTCCCTCTGCAACTCCTCTTGTAGGTGCCCTTATGCTCGGTAACCTTCTCAAGGAAAGCGGTGTTTGCGAGAGACTCTCCAAGACAGTACAGAACGAGCTTATGAACATTGTAACAGTATTTCTCGGTATATCTGTAGGTGCTACAGCTACTGCAGAAACTTTCTTAAGCCTTGAAACAATCAAGATTATAGTTATGGGCGTTGTGGCATTCGGTGTTGCTACTGCATGCGGTGTGCTTCTTGCCAAGTTTATGAATCTGTTCCTTAAGAACAAAATCAATCCTCTCATTGGTTCTGCAGGCGTATCCGCAGTTCCTATGGCGGCAAGAGTATCTCAGGTAGTCGGACAGAAGGATAACCCCTCCAACTTCCTCCTTATGCACGCTATGGGACCCAATGTTGCAGGCGTGATAGGCTCTGCTATAGCAGCTGGTGCACTTCTTGCTCTTCTCGGTTAATATTATTTAAGGAGAATAGATATGTCTAAATTATATATTACACATACAATATTAAGAGATGCTCATCAGTCTCAGGCAAAAACAAGAATGAAAATCGAAGACATGATTCCCGCACTCGAAACACTTGACAAGGTTGGATACTGGTCAGTAGAGTGCTGGGGCGGTGCTACTTTCGATGCTTGTATGAGATTTCTTAACGAAGACCCCTGGGAGAGACTTCGTATTATAAAGAAGCATATGCCCAATACCAAGCTCCAGATGCTTTTCCGCGGACAGAATATTCTCGGATACAAGCACTATGCAGACGATGTTGTTGAGGCATTTTGCAAAAAGTCAATAGAAAATGGTATAGATGTTGTAAGAGTATTTGATGCTCTCAACGACCCCAGAAACTTAGAAGCAGCAATCAAGTATGTCAAGGAGTACGGCGGTATGTGCGAAGCTGCAATAAGCTACACCACAAGCCCTGTTCATAATGAGGACTACTTTGTTAAGCTTGCTTGCCATCTGGAAAAGATGGGTGCAGATACAATCTGTATCAAGGACATGGCAAACCTTCTTCTTCCTTACGATGCGTACAGCCTCGTAAAGAAGCTTAAGGAAAATGTAAGTGTTCCGATTCACCTTCATACACACAACACCGCAGGTACAGGCGACATGACTAACCTTATGGCAGCTCAGGCAGGTGTTGATATAGTTGACTGTGCACTGTCACCTATGGCAAACGGCACAAGCAACCCCGCAACAGAATCTCTTGTTGCGGCACTTAAGGGTACAGACAGAGATACAGGCTTAAGCCTTGACACTCTTTCCGAAGCTGCATCGCACTTCAGAGGAATTGCGGCAGAGCTTGTTGACAGAGGAGACCTTGATCCCAAGGTTCTCAATGTTGACGGTAACACACTTCTTTATCAGGTTCCGGGCGGTATGCTTTCAAACCTCATGGGTCAGCTCAAGGACAACGGTGCAGAGCACAGACTTTATGAAGTTCTGGAAGAAGTTCCCAGAGTTCGTGAGGATTGCGGTTATCCTCCGCTTGTAACTCCCACAAGCCAGATTGTAGGCACACAGGCTGTTCTCAACATTCTTCTCGGCGAGAGATACAAGATGATTACCAAGGAAACCAAAGGTCTTCTTAAGGGTGAGTACGGTACACTTCCCGCTCCCGTAAACGAAGAGGTAAGAAAGAAAGCAATCGGTGACGAAGAAGTTATTACAGTCCGTCCCGCAGACCTCCTTGCTCCCGAGCTTGAAAAGTACACCAAGGAAGCAGGAGACCTTGCAAAGTGCGAAGAAGATGTACTTTCTTATGCTCTCTTCCCGCAGGTTGCAAAGACCTTCCTCGAAAACCGCGATAAGAAGCAGGAAGATTGCGGCGAGAGATGTATATTTGTACAGGATTTGTCATAATCAATTTTGGAATGTTAAAAAGTGCCTTTGAGCACTTTTTAACATTCTGCTTTTAGGGAGATAAAATATGATGTCTGATTATATAATAAGAGCAGTTGCAGATGACGGAAGCGTAAGAGCATTTGCAGCGATATCAAAAGATACGGTTAATGAGGCATTCCGCCATCATAACACATCGCCCGTTGCTACGGCAGCACTTGGCAGACTTCTTACGGCATCTGCAATGATGGGTGCGGCACTCAAGGGCGAAAATGATACTGTAAGCATACAGCTTACGGGCGGCGGACCGCTCGGCAGGGTGCTTGCGGTTTCCGACAGCAAAAGCTGTGTAAGAGGCTATGTGGATAATCCCATTGTAGATATGCCCCTTGGCGATGACGGCAAACTGAATGTGGGTGCGGCAGTAGGAACAGACGGCTTTCTCACCGTAATAAATGACATAGGAATGAAAGAGCCGTATATAGGAAAAATTCCGCTTGTCTCAGGAGAAATAGGCGACGACCTTACCAAATATTTTGCGGTTTCGGAGCAGATACCGTCTGCAGTAGGACTTGGTGTTCTCGTTGACAGGGATTACACAGCAAAGACCGCGGGAGGCTTTATCGTTCAGGTGATGCCCGAGGCAACAGAAGAGGATATAGCGAGACTTGAAGAAAATCTCACAAAGGTTAAATCCGTCACCACGCTTCTTGATGAAGGCAAAAGTCCCGAGGATATTTTAGCTCTTCTCATGGACGGCTTTGACTATCACATAACAGATACCCTTGATATGTGCTATAGGTGCAATTGCTCGCGCGAGAGAGTAGAAAGAGCACTTATATCCATTGGAAAAGATGAGCTTAATAAAATAATAGAAGAAGACGGAGAAAGCGAAATTTCGTGCCATTTTTGCAGTAATAAGTATCATTTTGACAAAGATGATCTTTTGGCTCTTTTGGAGGAAACAAAATGATAAAAGCATGTCTTTTTGATTTGGACGGGACACTTCTCGATACTCTTACGACAATTACTTATTATTGCAATCTGTCGCTTGAGAATTTTGGCTTTGAAACAATAGACAAAGAAGAATGTAAATACATGGTCGGAAACGGTGCAAAAAAGCTCGTAGAGAGAATGCTCGAAAAAATCGGTGAATATAATGAGCAAAACTATCATAAAGTATATAAGTACTATATGGAAAACTACGATGCAAACCCCTCATACCTTACCGAGCCCTATGACGGCATATGCGATATGCTCGCAGAGCTTAAGAAAATGGGTATAAAGGTTGGCGTAATATCAAATAAGCCTCATTTTGCAACAACCGAAGTATGCAAAGAAAAGATAGACGCATCTCTTACAGACTGCGTAAGAGGGCAGATAGAGGGCGTAAAGATTAAACCCGACCCCGAGGGACCCATGGCAGTTCTGGAAACACTTGGTGCAAACGGCGCAGAATGTGTATATATTGGAGATACCGCTGTAGATATGCACACAGGTAAGAACATCGGAGCATATACTGTAGGTGTATCATGGGGATTTCGAAGCACAGAGGAGCTTAGGGCATCGGGTGCAGATGCTATAATATCGCATCCAGGCGAGCTTTTGGATATTATAAAAAATATAAATAAAAATTTTTGAAAAATTTTCAAAAAAAGTATTGACAATTAAGCGAAAAAGAGTTATACTATCATAGTCGCTGATGAGTGACGGTGTATGGGAGCTTAGCTCAGCTGGGAGAGCA
>JAZREC010000183.1:0-1929 GCA_045660605.1 Clostridia bacterium | reverse complement strand
CCAATGTCTCGCACCGACCGACATCTCTCTTTGAGGCAGATATAAACTGCGTACTATTCCGCTTCACTGCGTTTGATAAATACTATAGCACATATTAGTCTTTCTGTCAAGAATTTTTTCACTTTTTCCACGCGTAAGGCGAAAAGAGAACAAGAAGCGGGAATATCTCAAGTCTGCCTGCGAGCATATCAAAGATAAACACAAGCTTGGACAGATGGGAAAACTCCGAGAAATTGCCTGTAGGACCAACCTTACTGAGACCCGGACCTATATTGTTAATTGTTGCAGTAACTGCAGTAAAATTGGTGGTAAAGTCCATATTGTCAAGACTTATGAGAAGAAGCGAAAATGCAAATATAACAAGGTAAGATGCCATAAAGACATTGACACCCCTTACCGTCTCATGCTCCACGCCTCTGCCGTCCATAGTGATTTTCTGTGTTCTCTTTGGGTGTGCAAAATTGCGAATTTCCTTGATAACACTCTTTATAAGTATCATAATTCTGGAAACCTTGATACCGCCTCCCGTACTTCCTGCAGATGCACCGATAAACATAATAATCACAAGAATTGTCTTGGAAAAAGACGGCCACAAATCAAAATCCGTTGTTGCATAACCTGTTGTAGTGATAACGGATGCAACCTGAAATGCACTGTGCCTTAGTGTCTCCTCTGCTCCGTCAAAATAACCACGGCAATTAAAAGCTATAAGAATAATTGATGCTGCAATAATTCCAAGATATGTCCAGAGCTCAGAGGAACGGACAGCCATGGAAGGCTTTCTTATAAGCATAAGATAATATACCGAGAAGTTGACCCCGAACATTATCATAAAAACCGCAACTACCCACTGTATATATGCAGAATAACCGCCGATACTGCTGTTAACTATACCAAAGCCTCCCGTACCCGCAGTACCAAAGGATATGGTAAGAGCTTCAAACAGGCTCATTCCGCCAAGTAGAAGCAGTATTATCTCGATAACTGTCATAAAAAAGTATATTCCGTACAGGATTTTTGCAGTTGTCTTGACCCTTGGGACGAGCTTTCCCACAGTTGGTCCGGGGCTTTCTGCCCTGACAAGATGCATGTTGCTTCCGCCCGAAAGGGGAAGAAGAGCAACAATAAAGACTATAACTCCCATTCCGCCTATCCAATGCGTAAAGCTTCGCCAGAACAGAAGTGATTTGGGGAGAGCTTCGACATCGGTAAGTATAGATGCACCCGTTGTTGTAAAGCCTGATACGGTTTCAAAAAGCGCGTCGATAAAATTCGGTATATATCCCGAAACTACAAACGGAACCGCACCCAATATACTTAAAAAAATCCAGCTCAGTGCAACCGTTGCAAAGCCGTCTCTTGCGTAAAACTTCTTTTCCTTGGGCCTTGCAAGAGACATAGGTATGCCAATGGCAAGACAAATGCCTATGGATATTAGAAACACATAAGATACTGCGTCTCCTGTAAGAACAGAGCATATGAGAGGAAGCAACATACATACTGCCTCAAAGCATATTACTCTGCCGAGTGTATGGGTAACCATCTTCAAATTCATACTTTACACCTACTTCAAAAACTCCTTGATGTACTTGACACCGTGTCTTGTTGTAACAACGATAACAGAATCTCCGGGAAGTATACTGTCTTTTCCTCGCGGAGTGATGATTTTGCCCCCTCGCATTATTGATGCAATAAGGACATTTTCTCTTAACGGAAGCTCCAGAAGAGTCTTGTTGGCTATGGGATTGCCCTCTTTTACATAGAATTCCAATGCCTCCGCCTTGTCATTAAGTATAAGATGCATGGTCTGCATGCTTCCGCCGAGGCTGTTTTCCTTGGCACGGACAAAACGAACAATGTTCTCTGCGGCAACAATATTGGGGTTGATGATAGAATCAAGTCCGAGTCCGCCTATTACATTGTCATATG
>JAZREC010000182.1:0-3228 GCA_045660605.1 Clostridia bacterium | reverse complement strand
ACCGGACCATAATCAAAATTTGGAGTGAAGATAATGAAAGTTGCAATGATTGGACACAAGGTTGTTCCATCAAGACGAGGCGGAATAGAAAATGTTCTTACAACACTATGTCCGATATTGGTTGAAAAGGGGTTGGATGTTACCTGCTATAACCGTTCATCGGATAAGGTTGAAAATGAATATGTAGGTACAGTCAAGAACAAAATGTACAAGGGTGTAAAAATTAAAAACGCATGGACACTCAATGTTCGCGGTTTTGCAGCAATGATAGCATCATTTACAGCGGCAATATCCGCATCATTTAAGGATTATGATGTTATACACTTTCATGCGGAGGGTCCGTGTGCAGCATTGTGGATTCCCAAGCTTTTCGGTAAAAAATGTGTGGCAACGGTTCACGGACTTGATTGGCAGAGAGAAAAATGGGGCAAGGGATTTGCATCCAAATACATAAAATTCGGCGAAAAGGTTCTGGCAAAATATGCAGATGAGGTTATTGTGCTGAGTGAGGCAGCTTACGATTATTTCAAAGAAACATATAACCGCGAAACGACGATTATATATAATGGAATAAGCCGTCCAATGCGAAGGGACGCCAGCCTTATTACAGAAAAGTACGGTCTCCGAAAGGATGAGTATATATCTGTTGTATCAAGGCTTACTGCGGAAAAGGGGATTCACTATCTTATTGATGCATATAGCAAAATCACAACAGATAAAAAGCTTGTTATCGCAGGAGATACGAGCGACACAGATGATTATGTAAGAATGCTTAAAGATAAGGCAGCAGGAAATCCAAATATTATTTTTACAGGGTTTATATCGGGAGATATTTTAGACGAAATATATTCAAATGCATATATAAATGTATTGCCCTCTGACCTTGAAGGCATGTCCCTGTGCCTTTTGGAGTCGCTTGCGTACAGGAATGCACTTCTGTGTTCAGATATTCCCGAAAACACTGCAGTAGCAGAGGATAAAGCAATGTACTTTAAAAAAGCAAATATTGAGGATTTGGCAGACAAGCTGCAGTCACTTTGTGATGACAGTACACTTGTGGAAAATTTGAGAGATGGTGCAGACGAATTTATTTTAAACAAATATAGCTGGCTGGATGTTGCTGACTTAACCTGCAAGCTGTATAAAAAATAAGAGTAAAGGTTTGTTTTATATGGATACCAGAAATAACATTGAGAAAACAAAAAAATATGAAGAGCAGATAAAAGAACTTTTCAAAAAATTAGCGACAGAAAATTTATACGATACCTGGGCAGACACCTTTGAAATTGAGTATATTGATGAAAAGCAAGTCATTGTCACATATCATGGTTTTCAGAGTATCAGAAAATTTAAAAAGGAATGCAAGGAGACACTGCTGCTTTGCATTTGTTCGGTAATGGGATATGTAAAAAGAATAAAAATATCCAAAACGAAAAGCCGAAAATCATTAAATCAGAAAACAAGAAAGAATATTATGGCTGTAAAGTTCTTTGTTATCGGTATGGTTTTTGTTTGTATTGCAACGGCTATTATTGTTGTTATGTGCAATTATATCGGCAACAGAGATTTCAGAGAAACCTTTTACAGTGCAAGCAGTATCAAGTTAGACAGCAGTATGCGTATTATTCAGCTATCGGATTTACATGGCTCATCTTACGGAAAAAATAACAAGAAGCTTTTGGAGCGTATTGAAGCTCTGGAGCCGGATGTAATAATCTGCACCGGTGACATTGTAGACTCCGATAAAGATGATGTTGATTATGCAGAAACTTTGGGAAAAGGACTCTCAAAAATCGCTCCTTCATATTATGTATACGGCAACAACGAGGTCGAAAGTATTTATGGATTCTCGTTTAATGAAAAAGAACTCGATAAGAAATTCGGCTTTAATAAAAACAACCGTGATGAAACGGCACTGCTTAAAATCGAAGATTCTTTTGAAAAAAAGCTTGAAAATTCCGGAATAAAGGTTCTTAAAAATGAAAAAGACACAATAAAGGTAAAAAACATTACAATTGATGTTTATGGAGTTTTGAATTCAAATCCGTCGTCATTCTGGTCTTATTCAGAAAAAGCCTTTTTGGATTATATATATGAAAACCCGGACAATCTTAAAATAACCGCAGTTCATGAACCTTTTATTTTTGAGGAGTTTAATCCTGAGTTTTGGGGAGATTTAATGCTGTGCGGACATACTCACGGAGGTGTCGTCCGTGTACCTGTACTCGGCCCGTTGTTTACGCGCGAGGGAGGGCTGTTTCCTGAGCGAAGCGGCAAATTTGTATACGGAAGATATGATGCTGCAGGCAAGCCGCTTATCGTTAGCTCAGGTCTTGAAAATAAAAATGTTTTTCGCATAAATAATCAGCCTGAACTTGTTGTTATTGATATCAATAAATTTTAGTTGTGGGAGGAGATATTGAAAGTGTTTACTGAAATCCTTCAAAAATTAATTATTTTAATTGTCGCTATGATGCTTGTTATATCTGCGGCAATAATAATATTTCGATTAAAAAATGTCAATCGTGCTGAACGAACACGGATATTTAAGAGTGCAGAATTTTTTAATGCATGGATAATTCTGATGTGCTTTGTTACCACAATGATATATGGAATTTTTAACCATCTTGAACTTAAAAAATCCGTTCATGCAATTGTTTCTTTGAATTATTCCGAGGCATCGCAAGCACTCAATTCCAATGGTACCAGATACAATATGGCAGAAATTATCAGTGACGAGGTTGTTGAAAAAGCCATAAAAAAAGGTGCTCTTAAAGATGTCAAGGTAAAGGAACTTAAAAATTGTCTTGCGGTTTACCCTTGCGTGCAAGGAGGAGTCGGCGATGAAACACAGTACCATATTTCCACAGAGTTTGTTGTGGAATACCACGCTTCAAAGCACACAGACCATCTTGATTCGGATAATGTTATTAAGCTGATAACATCGGCGTACAAGGAATACTACATAGAGAAATACACAGATAATTTCAGACTCGCTTCCGAAAAACCTGACTTTAGAGAAATGGAATATATGGATATAGTATCATATTTTGATAAAGAAACACAGGCTATACAGAATTATCTTTACGGTATGTCCGAAAAAAATCCGAGTTTTGTTACAGAAAACGGAAGTACATTTAATTCCATTGCCGGGAAGGTACATCAGTTTAGGGAAACACAGATAAACCAGAACCTCAGAGCACTTGTCCTGCAAAACGGTATTGTAAG
>JAZREC010000181.1:0-3040 GCA_045660605.1 Clostridia bacterium | reverse complement strand
TGAAAAAAATTATTGAAGCATCAATTTCTGTTGCGGGCAAAAAGCAGAAAGCACCGTATAAAAGGCTTCAGTCAGTAAGTGCCGGCAAAGCCGCACTTAAAGAGGATGACAGAAACCGTTATGATTTTGTTAATAAAATTGTAACTGATGCAGAAAAAAGACATACTCATTCAAATGAAAGAAATATTCAGGACAAAATTGATATGGTGCTTGCAAATAGGTGGACGGGAATACCGATATTTGCAATAATAATGTTTATTGTTTTTGATGTATCGCAATCGTCATTTGGACCATGGATAGCAGATTCTCTTACTGCAGTTCTCGAAACCTTTCAAGCGTGGGTGGGACAGTTTTTTGATGGAGCCAATCCTCTGCTCTATACATTACTTATAGACGGTATAATAGGCGGTGCTATTGCTGTAATTGGTTTTTTGCCGTTGGTAATGGTTATGTATTTTCTTATTGCACTTCTGGAGGACTGCGGATAGATGGCAAGGGTTTCGGTAGTTCTTGACCCGATTTTCAAAAAGGTCGGATTATCAGGAAAATCCGTTATTCCTTTTGTTATAGCAACAGGCTGTGCAATTCCAGGGGTAATGGCATGCCGTACTATTCGCGGTGAAAGAGAGAGAAGAGCGACAGCAATGCTTGCACCCTTTATGCCATGCGGTGCAAAGCTTCCTGTTATAGCACTTTTTGCAGGCGCATTTTTTGAGGATTCATCGTGGGTAGGCACACTTATGTATTTTGCGGGGATTGTAATTATCTTTTTTGCTGCTCTCATCATAAACAAAATTACAGGTTATAACGCAAGGAAATCCTTCTTTATAATGGAACTCCCCGAGTATAAGCTTCCAAGCATTAAAAGAGCATTTGTTTCTATGTGCGGGAGGGGCTGGGCGTATATTGTAAAGGCTGCAACTATAATACTTTTGTGTAATACCCTGGTTCATGTTATGCAGACATTTGATTGGAGCTTTGCGGTAAGCGAGTCTGCAGAGACATCTATTCTTGCATCTGTTGCATACCCGTTTGCATATCTTTTAATTCCCATCGTCGGAGTTCTCTCGTGGCAGATGGCGGCGGCTGCTGTAACGGGATTTATTGCCAAGGAAAATGTAGTAGGTACACTTGCAGTATGCTTTGTGGGTCTTGACAATCTTATAAACACCGAAGAGCTTGTACTTATTGACGGTGCAGGAGCAGAGGTTGCATCAGTATTTGCAATAACAAAGGTTGCTGCACTCAGCTATCTCATGTTCAATCTTTTTACACCGCCGTGTTTTGCAGCAATCGGTGCGATGAATGCGGAATTAAAAAGCAAAAAATGGCTGTTTGGTGCAGTAGGTTTTCAGCTTGGAGTAGGATATACCGTTGCATTTCTTGTTTATCAGATAGGAACACTTGTTACAGAAGGCACCTTAGGAAAAGGCTTCATGCCCGGTCTTGCAGCAGTACTCGTTATGGCGGTAATCGTTGCATCGCTTTGTGTACACTCTGACAAAAAGAAGTTATTGACGGCAAAGGCATAATGAGGTTTGATATATGGACAATTTTATAATCGGACTTGTTATAATTATAATATTATTTTTTGCATCTGCATATATTTACAAATCAAAAAAACGCGGAGATAAATGTATAGGCTGTTCGTATCGGGCTATGGGCCATGGAAAAAATTGCAAAAATAAATTTGATGATAATTAACATTAATATGAGGCGGATTTTTTATCTGTCTCATATTTTGTCTTAATATTGACTTGTAAATTTATAAATTTTGTGTTATACTAAATAAAGTATATTTATAATTTTGCTCAGGGAGGGTGTATAATATGGAACAGTTTGACAAAACTTTGAAAATTAAGGTTCCTTCGGACAGTGCAACTAAGGTGCATGACATCATCAAGACAGTTTACGAGGCTCTTGAGGTTAAGGGCTACAATCCTGTCAATCAGATAGTAGCATATATTATGTCAGGTGACCCGACATATATCACAAGCTACAATAACGCCAGAAATCTTATGAGCAAAATTGAGCCTGATGAAATTCTGGAAATACTTGTCAAGGAGTATCTTAAGACACTTTGACATATAAATGATATGAACGGATAATAACAAAATGTTATTATCCTGTCTTTATTTCAATATATTGTATATCGGAGGTAGGATTGCATGATCAATGTTACGGAGATGTTCGGTACTCTTGTTTTTAATGATACCGTTATGAAAGAAAAGCTCCCCAAGGATACATATAAAAAATTAAGAGAGACAATAGACCATGGAGAACCTATGTCACTGGAAACAGCCAATATCGTAGCAGGTGCTATGAAGGATTGGGCTATAGAAAAGGGTGCAACGCACTTTACACATTGGTTTCAGCCCATGACCGAGGTTACTGCAGAAAAGCATGACAGCTTTATTTCGCCTGCATCCGACGGTCAGATTATTATGGAGTTTTCGGGAAAAGAGCTTATTAAGGGAGAACCCGATGCTTCCAGCTTTCCGTCTGGAGGACTCAGAGCTACATTTGAAGCAAGAGGTTATACGGCATGGGATCCGTCATCATATGCCTTTATTAAGGACGGTTCATTGTGCATTCCCACAGCATTCTGCTCATACGGCGGAGAGGCTCTTGATAAAAAAACACCGCTTCTTCGTTCGATGGAGACTATTGAAAAACAGGCACTTCGTATATTAAGACTTTTTGGAAATACAAATTCGCAAAAGGTTATCGCAACGGTAGGTGCAGAGCAGGAATATTTCCTTGTTGACAAAGAAACCCACGATTTGCGTAAGGATCTGATATTTACAGGAAGAACACTTTTCGGTTCAAAGCCTCCCAAGGGTCAGGAGCTTGGAGACCATTATTTCGGTCAAATCAAGCCAAGGGTTTCTGCATATATGAAGGAGCTTGATGAAGAGCTTTGGAAAAGGGGAGTTCTTGCCAAGACAAAGCATAATGAGGCAGCGCCTGCTCAGCATGAGCTTGCACCCGTATATACAACTGCCAATATTGCAATTGACCACAATCAGCTTACAATGGA
>JAZREC010000180.1:0-5286 GCA_045660605.1 Clostridia bacterium | reverse complement strand
TATGTATAAATATACAAAAATATTTATTCATTCAAGTTTGATTATTATACAATACTATTTATAATTCTTCAAGATGATAATTAAATTTTGTGCATTTTTTTCAAAACTTTATATGCCAATTGTATATATTATTCAAACTTTTGAAAGACACACGGTTTTTGTAAGTATATCATTGTATGAAAAAGATATATTTATCGTCTTGTTGGTTTTGGCATCTGTGTATGATATCACAAAAATAGACGGATATGCGGCACATATACGGCAGTTGTTTATTATAATCTTTTTTCTGCCCTGCTTGTAGAGAACATGGCATTTTTTGCCTAGGTTTTCGGTAAGGGTATTTTTTATTTTTTCTGTTTTACTGGACATTAGACCACCTCGCAATAATTTTTCCCGAGTGAGTAATTTTTATACATTGAATATTTTTCTTTGGCGCAAGCCAATATAAAGCCAAGGAGAGAAGTACATGAATAATTTGTTTTTATATAAGAGCAAGGAGAAAGCAAAAGAGTTTGATATAACCCCGTCCCAAACGGCAGAAGAAATTCCGCCTATGGAAAATGTCAGCTTGGAGCTTACCAAAAATCTCGAATATGCAAAAAAGATTTTTTCCATTCCAAAAAACGGCGATGTTATTATAAGGGAATTTGATATAAACTTTAGCAAAAAGAAAGTTCATGCTTTCATAATCTGTGTAGACGGTCTTGTGGATTCTGCATCAATAAATGACCTTGTTTTAAGACCGCTTATGAGGGTTAACCCGGAGCAGGGCGACATAAGGGAAACTGTCGTAAGAACTCTGCTTCCGCAATCACAACTGTCTTCGGATACTGATATATATAATGCCCTCAAGGGTGTCAACTTCGGAAATGCGGTTTTGTTTATAGATACCGTAGACAGTGCTTTTATAATAGATGCAAAGGGGTGGGAGCACCGCAGTATAGCCAATCCCGAAAACGAAGCGGTTATTCAGGGCCCGCATGAGGGCTTTAATGAGATGCTCAGATGCAATACCGCACTTATACGAAAGACCTTAAATACTCCTGATTTGATTATGGAAAATATCCTTGTGGGTAACACAAGCAAAACTCCGGGTGCTGTTGCATATATCCGCAATGTAACAAACGAAAGTCTTGTTGAGGAAGTAAAGAGAAGAATATCGTCGATAGATGCAGAGTATGTATTTTCATCGCTTGATGTTGAACAGTATATTGAGGAAGCATCATTTCTTCCTGTTCCGCAGATGATAACTACCGAAAGACCCGACAGGGTTTGTAAGGCACTCACAGAGGGCAGGGTGGCGTTTATTCTTAACGGCAGTTCACATGTACTCATTATGCCGGCTACTTTTTTTGACCTCATAACTTCTGCTGAGGATGAATATCTGAGATATCCGTATTCGCTTCTTATAAGGGTGTTAAGATACCTTGCGGTTTTTCTTGCACTGTTGTTCCCAGGTATATTTGCCGCACTTCTTAACTACCATCCCGAGCTTTTGCTTACAAATATACTTCTTGCGGTTTCTTCTTCAAGAACATTTGTTCCGTTCGGAGTGTTTACGGAGCTTATTCTTATGGAGGTTGCCTTTGAGCTTATAAAAGAGGCGGGAATAAGAGTACCCGGTCCCATAGGCTCAACGCTTGGAATAGTCGGAGGTCTTATCGTTGGACAGGCGGCGGTGGAGGCAAATCTCGTAAGCCCTATTATGATAATAATTGTGGCGGTTACGGGAATAGCATCTTTTACCGTGCCGTCATATTCGCTGTCATTTTCATTCAGATTTTCACGGTTTTTGTATATTATAGGAGGGGCACTTATGGGACTTTACGGAGTGCTCTCTGTTTTCTTTATAAACACTCTTATGGCGATTGGCGTAAAGTCATTCGGAGTTCCTTTTATGTCTCCGCTTTCGCCTGTAGGAAATGTCAATAAAACGGAGCTTGTCTTTGGAGCACCTATATGGAAAAGAGGAACAGAAAGAGAAAATTATCTTCACCCCAAGGATATGTACAAGAAAGCAAAAATCAGCAGAAAATGGAGGCAAACCAATGGAGAAGACAGGAAATAAAGAGACTACATCGCTTTTTATAATACTTGTTATTTCGCATGTAATAATCAGCGGTATGGCAGGATTTGTACAGAACTCAGGTACGGCGGCATTTATAAATGTTTTGTGCTCGGCTCTTTTGACGCTTGCTTTAGTGTTTTTTTGTTCGGGAGCATTTGCGGGCAGAGATATCCTGGATGTTGTGTGTAAAAGCTACGGCAAAAGGGCAGGCGGTATTATAATATTTTTGTTTTTTGCACTTACTGTATTAAATGCTTCGAGCCGTATGGGAGCTTTTGCAGATGTTATTAAAAAATATGTGCTTAGCGAAACCCCTGAGACATTGATACTTGCTGTAATGGGATTATGCGTGTTTTCGGCGGCATATTTCGGAATAGAAGCAGTAACAAGGTACAGCCTTGCTTTGTTTGCAGGCTTTGCGGTTATTTTTGCAATAATACTCTTGTGTGCATATCCGGAGACGGAGTATATAAATCTTTGCCCCGTTTTCGGAAAAGGCAATTTCTTAAATGTGTTTAGTATGCTCTATGTCTTTTCGGATTTTGTGTATATATATCTTATTTCAAAAAATATCAGAAAAAGTGTAAAAAAAGTTGCACTTACATCTGTTACCGTATCCGCAGTTATAAGTACGGTTGCAGTTTTGTTTTATACACTTTGTGTACCGTACCCTGTGTCGGGAGAATTTGAGTATCCCATTTACAGACTTGCATCTCTTTCCAATTCTGCAGTAGTGTTTCAGAGGCTCGACGGCCTGGTGTATATTTTATGGTTTTTTTCTGCGTTTATTTCTGCAGGAGCACTTGGATATTTTGCGGTTTCATTATTTGCAGAAATGTTTAGACTCGCAGACAGAAGGGCAATAACCTCTGCGGTTATAATTTTAATTTTTCTTTTGTCACGGATAGATATGGCAGATGCAGTAAATACACTTATGAGTGTTTTTGCTTTTTTGTTTGTGCCGATTACTGTACTCATTTTCAGGAGGAAACAAAAATGAAAATAGCGGTTATACTATTATCCCTGTGCCTTTTGACGGGTTGCTATGACAACAAGGAAACAGATACACTTGCAACGGTCATGGCAGTAGGGGTCGATGAGGCAGAGAATGAAAAGGAATACACCTTTGCCGTTGCGGATTCGGGTGCATATTCGGGCGATGCAAAAGGGGACAGCACATCTCTTATCTGCTTTACCGAAAAAGGCAAAGATATCGATAGTGCCTTGGACAGCCTTGACCGCAGACTCAGTAAGAAACTCAGCTTTTCGCATTTGTCGGCGGTTGTTTTTTCAAAAAAGAGCGCAAAGAAGGATATGTATTCGGATATAAGTTATCTTGAGAAAAAGGCATCCGTAAGACCTCAGGCAATGATAGCAATAACAGACCTGTCTGCAAAAAAATATCTCAAGGGCTTAAGACCCTCTCTCGAGGTTAATCCCGAAAGATACTTTCAGTATATAATGGACAAAAATGAGTTCTATGTTTCCGAATTAAGCCTCAGTGATTTTACCAATGCCTATCATACAGGCGAGACAGCATCGGCACCTGTGATTAAATCCAAAAAGAACGATGATAAGCTTAGCGAAGAGGATACCTATATATCATCAACCGCACTTATAAAATCAGGAAAATTAAAGGATATTGTAAAAGATAACTGGCTGATTGGACTTGTGCACAGCCAAAAGAAAGTAACCCGTAACGGACACGAGATAAGAAGTATCCAAAAGCCAAAGGTAGATATAGATACATCATCAGAAAATCCGATTGTGAGCATCACTTTCCATACAAAATCCGATAATGGATTAAAAAAAGATAAGCTAAAAAAAGAAACTCTGGATTTTCTGAATAACTATGCCCAAAAAGGACTTGATGTTATGAATGCAAAAGCACATGCAAAAAAAGAATTCAGATTGCAAAAAAGCTATGACAAATATAATTTTGATATAAAAAAAGCAAAATTCGAGGCGGTGTATAAATGATATACAGAATTTTATTTTTTGCACTTGAGCTGTGGTCGCTTATATATTCTGCAAGCTATGCCGTTTGGGAGTGGAAAAACAGCAACAAAAGCGGAGCTGTCGGGATATGGGTGCTGTGCACCGCCATTGCGGTTGCGGGAATTGTTTTATAAAAATTCAAATTATGTTTTACTTTTTGCGTGTTTTGTGATAGACTTATGTAAAAGAGGTGTCGTAATATGACCATACAGCAATGCAGATATATTTTGGAAATTGTAAAACAAGGTTCTTTTAACGAAGCCGCAAAGACAATGTTTGTGGCACAGACCAGTATTTCGGGTGCGGTAAAATCCATTGAAACAGAGCTTAATATCAAGATTTTTGAAAGGTCCAATAAGGGCGTTTTCTTAACCGATGAGGGCAGTGAATTTGTACGGTACGCAAAACAGCTTGTGTCTCAGGCTGATTTTATATCGGACAGATATATGTCATATGATGAGATGGATAAGATATCAATTTCTTCTCAGCACTATGATTTTGTTGCCGAGGTTTTCGGTCAGTTTATAAACGAAAACGAGAGCGGAAGCTTTGATTTCTGCCTCAGGGAGGTAGAGACCTTCAAGGTTATAGACGATGTAGAAAAGTCTTTTTCCGACCTGGGTATAATAGCCATCAAGGACAGCGATATGGATGTTATGGAAAGACTTTTAGACGGCAAGAAAATAAGCTTTTATAAGCTTTTTAAGACGCCGTTTCATGTGTACATAGGTAAGGAGCATCCTTTGGCGTCAAATACAAGGCTGAGTTTTTCGGATCTTGCCAGATATCCGTATATCACATATGAGCAGGGAGAGCAGTGCCACACTATGTTTACGGAAGAGTTTTCGGACAAGATAAGCTGTGACAAAAATGTCCGTATAACAGACCGTGCAACTCTTATGAATATGCTTTTTGTAACAAATTGCTATACCATAGGTACGGGAACCATGAACTACTCAAAGCTCAGCGGAGGGAATATACTTTCCATTCCTCTTGACACATCGGGAGAATATATAATAGGCTATATTGTCCGCAAGGATAAGAAGTTGACATCCGATACACAGAAGTTTATAAAGGCACTTGCAGAATTTTTCAAAACAAATTTAGGAGGCATATAATGAAAACGAAACTGATATGCTGTTTTTCTTTGATTTTAATAATGATATCAGCATTTATAACCGTGCTTGCTGACGAGGGGGAGTATATAGTCAAATTTTATG
>JAZREC010000179.1:0-2039 GCA_045660605.1 Clostridia bacterium | reverse complement strand
ACCGGACTTTGCACACTGTCTCTTAAATCTGCGGAGAGCACTATCCAAAGATTCATTATCTTTAATTCTGATTTCTGCCATTAAAATTCCCTCCCTCCGTTACTGCCTATCTCTTTAACACATAACGGGTAAGACAAAATTATACCCTTTGATTATACAAAATTTTTTATGCAATGTCAAGCAAAATATTCAACATCATTAAAAATTAGTACAATCAACCGGGAGGCCACTGAAGATATCTGCCTGCAAGAAGATGGAAATGCAGATGGGATACGGTTTGTCCGCCGTCCTTTCCGCAATTGTTGACAAGACGGAAGCCGTCCTTATCAAAGCCCATATCCTTAGCTATCTTTGCTGCAACCTTAAATATATGAGACACTATATCTCCGCCCTTGTCTGTCAGTTCAAGGGCAGAGGTTATATGTTCTCTTGGAATTATCAGTATATGGATTGGTGCCTGAGGCTCTATGTCCTTAAATGCAACAACCCTGTCATCGCTGTATACAAAATCTGTAGGAATCCCACCCGATGCTATGGAACAAAATATGCAATCCGACATATTGCCTATCCTCCTTATTTGGTTTGTGCCTCAATAACAGTAAGTGCCGAAGAAAGTGCGGCATCTATGCCTGAAGCATCCTTACCGCCTGCCTGAGCACTGTCGGGGCGTCCTCCGCCCGAACCGCCTACATGGGCAGCTATTTCTTTGATTATCATACCGCAGTGTATGCCCTTCTGCACAGCTTCCTTATTTGCGGAGCACACAAGGCTTACCTTGCCGTCTGTCTCGGATGCAATTACAGTAACCTCGCAGGGGAAGGCATCCTTCATGGTATCGCCTATCTTACGGAGAGTGTTTACATCCGCATCCTTGAGACTTCCTGTAACTACGGTTACACCGTTAATTTCCTTTGCGGATTTCTTCATATCTTCAATTCCGCCGCCTGCCATCTTTTCCTTAAGAGACTCTATTTCCTTGGAAAGTGCCTTGTTTTCTGTCTGAACGGCTTCTATCTTGGAAACTGTCTCCTGAGGAGCACATTTGAGAGCGGTGCTTACGGATGCTATAAGAGCTTCCTTTTCTTCGAGATAACGGAGTATTCCCGAGCCTGTTATTGCTTCTATTCTTCTGATGCCTGCTGCTGCGGAGGATTCAGAAAGTATTTTGAAAAGTCCTATTGCAGAGGTATTTCTTACATGGGTACCGCCGCAGAATTCAAGGCTGAAATCACCCATTGATACTACTCTTACCTCGCTTCCGTACTTTTCACCGAAAAGTGACATTGCGCCGAGCTTGTTTGCTTCCTCGATGGGCATTACTCTGCAATTAACCTCCATGGAGTCGGAAATTGCCTTGTTTACTATTGCCTCAACCTCTTTGAGCTGATCCTGTGTCATAGCTTCGTAGTGGGAGAAGTCAAATCTGAGTCTTTCGTCGCTTACGAAAGAGCCTGCCTGCTCAACATGGTCGCCGAGAACAATTTTCAGAGCTTTCTGCAAAAGATGTGTTGCAGAGTGGTTTGCTTCGGTTCTTGCACGGAGAACCCCGCACACCTCTGCGCTTACCTTATCTCCCTTGGAAAGTGTACCATCCAAAACCTTACAGGTGTGAACAAGCTTATCGGTATCTATTTTCTTTGTATTTATTACTTCTACTGTAGCATTTGCGGTTTTGAGTACGCCCTTGTCGCCTACCTGACCGCCTCCCTCGCCATAGAAGGGAGTTTTATCAAGCATTACGGAAATCTCTCCGCTCATGGAATCTGCGTGCTCAAATTCATCAAGACCGCTTACAATAGCCTTAACTGTTGCTTCTGCCTGTCTTGTTTCGTAGCCAACAAATTCGGAAACCATGATTTCGCCGAACTTCTTCTTGAAGTCGTCCTCTTTCCAACCGAGTTCTTCTGCATTTCCTCTGCTTGCACGCGCTGTCATACGCTGTTTTTCCATACAAGCATCAAACTCATCGCGGTTTACTGTAAGACCCTGTTCGGAAAGAATTTCTACTGTTATATCAACGGGGAAGCCATAGGTGTCAT
>JAZREC010000178.1:0-1189 GCA_045660605.1 Clostridia bacterium | reverse complement strand
TGCCTTGGCGATATTTGTGTGGGCAGTTGTTTTCTCGCCCGAGTGGGTTATAGTAGTGGGTACGGCGGTTATTTTACACGAGCTGTCTCATGTTGCGGTATGCTCCCTTATGGGTGTGAGCGTCTATGATATGAGGGCTATGCCATGGGGAATTACGGCGAGGACACCGTTTATGCACAGACCGTCGGTGCAGTTTGCGGTATCAATAGCGGGACCTGCGGTAAATATTCTGCTTCTTGGACTTTGTCCGATTATCGAAAAGGTGTTTTCTGAGGGTACAGCAGAGCTTTTTGCACTTGCAAATCTTGCCGATGCTCTTCTTAACCTTATACCCGCACTTCCTCTTGACGGGGGAGTGATGCTTAAATCCATTATCTGCTCTGCGGTCGGACTTGTAAAGGGCTCTGTATATATGATAAGAATTACCGCATTTGTAGGAGCGGTTATGATGATTTTCGGTATACATATACTTCAGATAACGGGGTCCAATGCCTCGTATCTTGTGGCGGGGTGCTTTATACTCTGTAACCTGAGGCACGAAAGGGAGCTTGTAATGTGCCTTAAGAAAAAGCTTCTTACAGGGGAGATAATTTCGCTTCCGACCGTAAGGACAATATCTGTTGACTATTCGAGCAACGCCCTTTGCCTCATAGACCTCATTACAGAGTCGAGAACTACTGTTTTCAGGGTTATGAAAGGCGGACGCGAGGTCGGCAGGGTAGACCAGAATAAACTGGTGGAGTGCGTAATAAAAAATACTATGATTACTGTGGGCGAATGTATTGAAAAATAATTAAATCTGGTATATAATAAATACAAACAATGTTCAAAAGGCACTTGCCTTTTGTTTCAATGTATTTATTGAACCCTTTAAGGAAGCAAGCCGTTGAAGGCTTGCAATTATGGTACAATATAATAAAATAATAGATTAAGAGGAATATACTATGCTTAAACAAAAGATAGAAAATCTTCTGCATTTGGTAGAAAAGCCTGCCAGATATACAGGCGGAGAGCTTAACAGCGTGATTAAGGATAAAGACAGTGTAGATATCCGAGTTGCATTTTGCTTCCCCGATGTGTATGAGGTCGGAATGAGCCATCTTGGTATGAAGATACTTTATTCTCTTCTCAACGAGAGAGCTGATACCTGGTGCGAGAGGGTTTTTGCTCCGTGGATTGATATGGAAGA
>JAZREC010000177.1:0-2733 GCA_045660605.1 Clostridia bacterium | reverse complement strand
TTCGTCATCGTCTTTACCCTCGTATACAGCAAGACCTATCTTTGCATATTTTTCGTCAAGGGTTGATTTAAGGTCCGAAATCTTAAGCTTTATCTTGGTGTAGTCAATGGCATCGTTAGATAGCTTAACCGCCTTTTTTGTCGTCGAACTGACAATGCTTCTTACTTTTTCAATGATATCATTTGACATAATAATAACCTCCGATTATGATTTTATTTTATCCATAAAGGACCGGGCAGCATTTTCCATCTTGTTATTACCGGGTTTATAGTATTCTTTATCTCTAAGATTATCAGGTAAATACTGTTGTTTTACATATGAATTCGGATAAGCATGAGGATACTTATATCCTACTGCCCTGCCAAGTTTTTCGGCACCGCCGTAATGTCCGTCCTTAAGATATGACGGTATGTCTCCTGCCCTGCCGTTTCTTACATCTGTAAGTGCTTCGTCAATTGCGCATATTGCTGAATTTGATTTGGGAAGAGTTGCCAGAAATATAACCGCCTCAGCAAGCGGTATTCTTGCCTCGGGAAATCCAAGCTGCATAGCAGAGTCAACACAGGCCTTGGTAACAGTTATAGCGTTTGGATATGCCAGACCAATATCTTCCGCACTTATAACCAAAAGCCTTCTGCAAATGGATATAAGGTCTCCGCCTTCTATAAGCCTAGCAAGATAATGTATTGCCGCATCCGGGTCTGAGCCTCGGATTGATTTTTGAAATGCACTGAGAACATCATAATGACTGTCTCCGTCTCTGTCAAACGCAAAACTGCTTTTTTGAGTTATTGCTGTGACAGTATCGGAAGAAATTACAACCTCATCATCAAGGGTAATTGAGCTTTTTATACACATTTCCAGTATTGTTATCGCCTTTCTTACATCTCCGTAAGCGGAATTGGCAATCTGCATAAGTGTATCATCATCTGTTGCAATTTTCTTATTGAAAAGCTCACCTGCAATTTCTGACGCTCTTTTAAGGGCATCAACGATATCCTCTGCCTCAACAGGCTTAAACTCAAAAACAGTACATCTTGAGAGTATAGCATTGTATATATAAAAATACGGATTTTCTGTAGTGCTTGCAATAAGAGTGATAGAGCCGTTTTCTATATATTCAAGAAGTGACTGCTGTTGCTTTTTGTTAAAATTCTGTATCTCATCAAGATATAAAAGAACACCGTTGGTGCGTCCCTCAAGACCGTCAGTTGCAGCAGCAACCTCCCGTATATCCTTGAGTGACGCAGTTGTTGCATTTAGCTTAAAAAGCTTTTTTGAACTTGCCGCGGCACAGATGTTTGCAACGGTTGTTTTTCCTGTGCCGGACGGTCCAAAAAATATCATATTGGGAATATCTTTCGATTTAATTATATTTTCAAGGGGCATTGATGCACCTAAAATATGTTTTTGCCCCACTACTCTTTCGAGACTGTCGGGACGGATATAGTCTGCGAGCGGATTCAAAATGTCGCCTCCGTTAAATTATTTATATAAGGGGGATTTATCACAAAGTGCCTGTACTCTTGTTTTGATAGCTTCCTTGCTGTTTTCAAAATCTTTGAGCGTAAGTGCAATAAGCTCTGCAATTTCTACCATATCTTCTTCTACCATACCTCTTGAGGTTACAGCAGGTGTACCGATGCGGACACCGCTTGTAACAAAAGGCTTTTCGGGGTCAAAAGGTATCGCATTTTTGTTGCAGGTAATACCAACCTCATCAAGTCTGTGCTCTGCTTCTTTACCTGTAATTCCCATATTTCTGAGATCAAGAAGCATGAGGTGGTTATCTGTACCTCCGGAAACAAGATTAAATCCGTTTGCTATAAGAGCTTCGCTGAGTGCCTTTGCATTATCAACTATTTTTTTCTGATATACCTTAAATTCATCAGACAAAGCCTCTTTGAGACAAACAGCCTTAGATGCAATAATGTGCATAAGAGGACCGCCCTGTATACCGGGGAATATTGCTTTATCTACTGCTTTTGCATGCTCTTCCTTGCAAAGGATAAGACCGCCTCTGGGACCTCTTAAGGTTTTGTGTGTTGTTGTAGTAACAAAATCCGCATACGGAACAGGGCTCGGATGGAGACCTGCAGCAACAAGAGCGGATATATGGGCAATATCTACAAGAAGATATGCACCGAGTTCCTTTGCTATATCGGAGAACTTCTTGAAATCGAGAACTCTGGGATATGCACTTGCACCCGCAACGATAAGCTTAGGCTTACATTCCAATGCGATTTTTCTTATTTCGTCATAGTCAACAACGGATGAATCTTCTCTTACTCCGTAAGGAACAATGTTAAAATATTTACCGCTCATGTTGACGGGACTTCCGTGGCTCAAGTGACCGCCGTGAGCAAGGCTCATACTAAGTACAGTATCACCGGGGTTAAGAACTGCAAAAAATACTGCCATATTTGCCTGTGCACCCGAATGGGGCTGTACATTGGCATGTTCTGCACCAAAGAGCTGTTTTGCTCTTTCAATTGCAAGACTCTCTACAACATCTACATTTTCACAAGCGCCGTAATAGCGCTTGCCGGGATATCCTTCTGCATATTTATTTGTAAGCGGTGTACCCATACCTTCAATTACGGCATTTGAAACAAAGTTTTCGCTTGCGATAAGCTCTATTTTGTTTCTCTGTCTGTTTACTTCCGCTTCTATCGCTTCAGCTATTTCGGGGTCAACCATTTTTATTTCTTCTGTGCTGTACATTTGCACTTC
>JAZREC010000176.1:0-3323 GCA_045660605.1 Clostridia bacterium | reverse complement strand
ATACAAGCCATATCAGGAATGAGAATATAACAAGCGACCAGGAATAAAAACTGTTAACCGTAACTATCGGCAGAAACATCATCAGGTGATCCCAATTGCATATTCTGCATGTAGTGCAACACTTATTTTTCATTATCAGCCTAAAAGGACACCAGATAAGGACACATATTAAATCACATATATAAAAGAATGTTGACAATAGAATCATTAAACCTGTATCAATGATTCCTGTTATATGCAACACACTAATTGCAACTGTAAGCAAAATCCATATTACCATAACTTTGTATGCCGATGCTGTTGTGTCTTTGATATATTGCTTCAGGTTCTTATGGTTTATCTTCTCTTTTATCGGCCTGAACAGTGATTCAAACACTTTCTGCGAACCTATGGATATGTGTGCTTTAACAGGAAGAAGCTGCAGAACCATATCCCACATCCATATTATCCACAACAGATGCAACGGAGAAAACTCACGAAAGAAATTCCATCCATCCGTTATATTAAATTTTTCTTTGTCAAATATGTAAATCAAAATCGCAATGAGGAAAACAATAATTCTCCCAATCAATCGCAGAAAATATATTCCTCTTGTTTTTGATATACGCTCGTTGCCTTGTTGCATTAGTTATATGCTCTCCGTTTCATTAAATTGTTCTCCTTTAATTGCCATAATATCATCTATCGGAATCTGTGTTCCATCTTCCATTATGACATCTCTTTCATACTCTCGAATCTTATTGACAACTCCTGTTGTCGTGATATAAGCTCCGCCTTGTTTTCTCTCATCCGGTACGAAGTAAGTTATAGAAACTTCTACCGCTTCATCAGCGGTTGCAATCCTTTGAAGTTTATCGTTAAGCTCTACCTTTGTATATTCGTCAAGTTCCATCTTTTCATCAGTAAGTCTTGCTGTTTCGTTTAGGGCATCTTCGTGTCCAACAACTGCCTTAAACGCTCCAAACTGAGCTGCTCTCTCTACCATTGTCATATGTCTTCGTGTCGGAGATTTAATATATTTATGGTTGATTATATCGTCAAACTTTCCCATTGTTATCCTCCTCCACAACAGCTTGATGACCGCCAATTTGTTTATTGCGCTGTATTGTAGTTGCACCCTCCTGCAGATTGAATCCTTTGAGAATAGCATTCTTTCCGTAACGCTCTTTAATATCAAGGGTAGCCTTTTGAATAGCTCTTTCTTTTTTCAGTGCCTTTTCTTCTTTTTCCCTTTGCGACTGTATCTCTTCGTAGTTTGAGAACAAGTCAAGCTGTTCGTACTTTGGTTTCTCCTCTATATCAGATTCATTCATAATGTGATTTGCTGATATATTAACTCTTCTGACAAGTAGGGCTTTATTTACAATCCTGTCAAACAATTCAAGGGCTGCATTTGTTATAAGCATCGTGGAGGATGTAAACCTGCCAATGTTTGCGGTTCCGTGTGCATGCTTAGGAACTTTACGTCCATAAAAGTCAGTTGTAATTTCTCCGGTGTATTTCCGGCTTCTTTCTCTGTCTGTGAGGTTCGCTATATCATACCCTATTGTCAATACTATCTGGTCTGTAACAAGTTTCTGTGACACTAATTTAAGGCTCAACAGTTCTAACATTTCTCTCACGATGAGCTTTGCTCCGTCAAAGTCATACGGACAGTGCAAAACCTGTCCCTCGCCGAGACTCTTATTCTCCGGCTTATATTTCATAATATTTGCTATTGTGCATGGTTCATATCCCCAAGCATGGTCTATGAGTAATTCGGCATTAACGCCGAATAATTTATACAGTTTATCTTCACGGTATTTATCAAGAGAAGCTCTTGCAATATCGCCCATGCAACACATACCGTTATCTTCAAGTTTCTTGGCATAGCCTTTACCAACTCTCCAAAAGTCGGTTAGCGGTGTATGTTCCCATAGATCTTCTCTGTAACTGATCTCATCAAGTTCTGCAATTCTGACACCGTCTTTATCAGCAGGCATCTTCTTTGCTTTTATATCCATCGCAATCTTTGCAAGATACATGTTTGTACCTATCCCTGCAGTTGCTGTTATTCCGGTTGTCTTCAGCACATCACGAATGATTGTCATAGCAAGTTCGTGTGCTGTTTTTCCATAGGTGTTAAGATAACTCGTTATATCAATGAACACCTCGTCTATTGAATAAATGTGCATATCTTCAGGAGCAACATATTTGAGGTACACATTATAAATTCTGGTACTGTACTCGATGTATTTTGCCATCTGTGGTGGTGCTACAATATAGTCAAGTTCCAATGACGGATTGCTGTTCAACTCTACTGAACTACTGCTTTTCCCCGAAAACTTTCTTCCGGGTGCTTTTCTGATTCGCTCGTTATTTGCATATTTCACTTTTTGAACCACTTCAAAGAGTCTTGCTCTTCCGGGTATTCCATAAGCTTTCAGCGAAGGTGTAACAGCAAGACATATTGTTTTTTCAGTCCTGCTTTTGTCTGCTACAACAAGGTTTGTTGTCATTGGATCAAGTCCGAGTTCCATACATTCTACGGATGCGAAGAACGACTTTAAGTCTATACACAGGTATTGCTTTTTCATCTTCTTCGCCTCTCTTTCTATTTTGCGTTTAATATATTATTCCCTTCGTCTTCGCTTATGTATTCAATATCAACCATGGATTCAATGACCTTTTCTTGCCTTTGTTTAGCAAGGTCCGGGCGCACATCAAGAGAATATATTGACGGTGCATTTGGTATTCCTACCAACAGTGTGCATTCGTAATCAGTCATATCTTTTGGCTCTTTATCGAAATACCCTTTTGATGCATCATATATCGAATAGTATCCGCTGCCGTAATATATTCCGTTAATATAGAACTCAAGCACATCTTCTTTCTCATACTCTCGTTCTATTTTCAAAGCCATGAATATTTCGGCTATCTTTCTTTGCAATGTATTGTCCTTCGGAAAGTACAAGTTCTTCGCAAGCTGTTGTGATATTGTGCTTCCGCCTTCTAGCAATTCCCATGCCTTAATATCGTTATATATCGCGCGAGCAGAACCTATAATGTCAAAACCGTTATGCTTATAGAATCGCCTATCCTCAACTGCTACAAGCGCCTTGTAATACATTTCCGGAACATCCTCATATTGTGTGTAGTTTTCCTTACCCTGCAGTTCTTCAATAACCTCTGCAAGAGGTCTTTCCTCAAGGGCCAGTTGATACTTATCGTATCCGCCTTTAATTTGCACTCCTGATACAACTACAAGGATAATAAGAATAACCCATAACAATCTCCTAATTGTTTTCATAGTTCGCCTCTTCACTTAAATTGATATTTTTTCA
>JAZREC010000175.1:0-5363 GCA_045660605.1 Clostridia bacterium | reverse complement strand
ACGAACATTAGCACCCGCTCAAACCCGCCTATTGTGGACGCTATCACAGGCAACGCCACCATAGAACAGGGAACGCTCAAAGTGTTTATAGACAGCTATAACGAGCTGACAGGCGGACTACGCACCAGCACCCACAAGCTACTGGACGCTTGCACTATAGCCCTTACTCAGCAGAATAACTACAGAGGGAAAGAAGATAAATTAAACCCGCTTGTAACTATCCCGCTTGAGCGTTTTATGGAGTTATGCGGAATACCGCTTACAAAGCCCTCTAAAGATAAAACCAGACGCAAAGTAAAAGAGGATCTGGAGACCCTCTACCATATTTCTATGGAGTGGACAGAGACGAGCGGACGCAAAACAAAGGACTTTGCTAAAATGCGAGTATGTGACAAGATAGCTCTTGTTAGAGGAAATATTATCTTTTCTTTCTCTATTGATATGGCGAGATACCTTACTAACGCCTATCTTATGCAGTACCCTATAGAACTGCTGAAAGTGGACGAGCGTAACCCTAACAGCTATCACATCGGCAAAAAGCTACTGCTCCACAATAGCATAGACAACAACAGACGCAAGGGAACAGCTCACATACTGAGCGTAAAGAGCTTGTTAGAAGTATGCCCAGACATACCCACTTATGAGCAAGTATTAGCCACAGGCAGACAGTTAGACCAGCGTATTAGAGCACCTTTTGAGACCGCATTAAACAGCCTAAGCTCTTTTATAAGCTGGGAATACTGTAACTCTAAAGGCGTACCGCTCACAGAGGAACAGCTACTTGCTACGGACTACAGCACCTTTATAAAGCTCTATATAAAGTTTGATGTTCTGGGAGCACCAGATCAGACCGCCAGACTTGAAGCCAGAGCAGAGGAAGCTAAAGCCAGAGCCGATAAAAAGAAGCGGACAAACACAAAGAAAAAGACGGATAAACCCGCCTAACAATGGCAGAGGGGGAGCGGGAGCTAATAACTCTCCGCTTCCTCTTTGTTTTATCTTAGCGAGCAGACTTTTCTTACTCCAGCTCTTGAAAAGTAGCACGATAGGAGACCTATAACCCGCTCCCAGAGTGGAACAAAAGTAGAACAAAACGCATACAAAAACAAGGCTTTTTATATTGTCAGCACCCAGCTAACAGGGCTGTAACAGGAGCAAGGCAATAGCAAGGACATAGCAAGGAATACCTAAAAGCATACTGTTCTATGAGCCTACATATTGCCCTCTCCCTCTCGATAATGCCACTAAATAAAGGAATTTGAGCGGGAACGGACGCACAAAAGCACCACAAACAGGACACAAAAAAGCATACCATACAATGAGCAAAAGCATACTGTTCTATGAGCAAAAGCATACCATACAATGAGCAAAAGCATACTGTTCTATGAGCATAAAGTTTTTTTGAGAAAGCCGAAAACCCTTGTAAATACTGGCTTTTTCGCACTTTTTGAAAAGAGCCGAAATGCTCAAGACTATTAAAACTATTAAGACTATTATAGACGCACACAGCCCCGTCTTAATACGGGCTGTATGCTATAATATTACCAGACCCAAAGGACACCCAAAGAGCCACAAGAGCCTATAAAAGAAAAGCGGGGCAAGGGGGAGCTTTCTCTTTAATGGCATTAGCTACGGCATATTCTTAGCAAGCATCGTGTTTTGGGGGCAAACACACCAGCGGGAACATATCCCACACCCAGCAGAGGGAGAGGGGGCGTATAAATCCCTACAGCCTATATGCTGGACAACGGACAGGGAACGCCACGCAAAAAAACGCATAAATCAAAGGGGGAATATACCCCGCAATAAGTTTTCAAGAAAGAGAGGACTTTTTATAGATGGAAAGACAGGACGCAAGGGAACAGCTCAAGGGCTATCTCCGCAATTATGTAGAGAGCGTAACGCAAAAAAGCAAAGGGGCTAATCTGTATGTATGCCCACTATGCGGAAGCGGGACAGGCAAGAGCGGGACAGGAGCATTTAGCATTAAGAACGGCACAAGCTGGAAGTGCTTTAGCTGTAACGCTGGCGGGGATATATTCGACCTTTACGGAGCTATCAACGGAACAGCAGATCACAACGAACAATTAAAAGGGCTTAGCGAGCTTTACGGAGTACAAATAGCAAGCTACCGCTCGACAGCTCAAGAGGACTTTAGCCCAGAGTACCAAAACCACGCCAAAACCGAACAATATACACACAACAGTATACACACATCTGTATACACACAAGCAGACCCGCCACAGCAGACGGACTACACAGACTTCTTTTTACAGGCACACAAGGCAGTAGAACAGACAGACTACTGGAAGCGGAGAGGGCTTAGCAAAGAGACAGTAGACCGCTTTAAGCTGGGATATGTGGCGGAGTGGAGACACCCCAAAGCACCGAAAGCACCTACCAGCCCACGCTTAATTATTCCTACAAGCCCTTACAGCTACCTTGCCAGAGACACCAGAGAACAGATACCAGAGGAACAGAGAGCTTATAGCAAGAGCAAAGTAGGCAGTATACAGCTCTTTAATAAAAAGGCATTACAGACCGCTACAAAGCCTATTTTTATTGTAGAGGGAGAGCTGGACGCTCTTAGCATTATTGAAGTAGGCGGAGAAGCCGTAGCTCTGGGGACTACCACAAAGAGCAAAGCACTTATAGAACTGCTGAAAGCTCAAGCTCCCTCTCAAGCTCTTATTATTGCCTTAGACAATGACGAAGCGGGACAGAGAGCCAGCAGAGAGCTTACAGAGGGCTTGCAAGGGCTTAATATTCCTTGCTATAGCTTTAACCCTTGCGGACAGTACAAGGACGCTAACGAAGCTCTCCAGAGGGATAGAGAAGCCCTCACTATTGCAGTAGAGGAAGCGGAACACTTACAGGACGAGGAAGCACAGGCACAGAAAGAAGCGTATCTAAAGAACTCTACAGCTCACTACTTGCAGAGCTTTGTAAACGGCATAGCGGACAGCGTAGACACGCCTTATATTCCTACAGGCTTTAAGAAGCTCGACAGCGTATTAGATGGCGGACTTTATGAGGGCTTGTATATCGTAGGAGCTATTAGCTCTCTGGGCAAGACTACCATTATAACGCAGATCGCAGACCAGATAGCCAGAGCGGGAACTGATGTGCTTATATTCTCTCTTGAAATGGCAAGAGCGGAAATTATGGCTAAGAGTATCAGTAGGCACACGCTCCAGAGCGTTTTAGCTACTGGCGGAGACATTAGGAACGCTAAGACAGCGAGAGGGATAACCACAGGCAAACGCTATATAGACTACAGCCAGACGGAGAGAGACCTTATTAACAACGCTATTATGGAGTACAGCCAGTACGCACAGAATATCTATATTAGCGAGGGAGTAGGAGACATAGGAGCGGAGCAGATCAGAGAGACAGTACAAAAGCATATCCTCTTTACTGGCAAGACCCCAGTAGTTATTATAGACTATCTCCAGATATTAGCACCATACAGCGAGAGGGCAACGGACAAGCAGAACACAGACAAAGCCGTTATGGAGCTAAAGCGTATCTCCAGAGACTATAAAACGCCTGTTATTGGTATTTCCAGCTTTAACAGAGCCAATTATAAAGAAGCTGTAACTATGGAAGCCTTTAAGGAGAGCGGAGCTATTGAGTATTCCAGCGATATTTTGATAGGCTTACAGCTCAAGGGAGCGGGGAAAAAGGACTTTGACGCAAACGAAGCGAAGCGGAAAGACCCCAGAGAGATAGAGCTTGTTATACTGAAAAACCGCAACGGACGGACAGGAGACAGCTTGAGCTTTAACTTCTATCCGCTCTTTAACTACTTTGAGGAAACATAAGAGAGGGGGCAGAGTATGGAGCTTGACCTTACACGCCTAAATAGCCTTGCTTTTGCAGACTTCAAGAGGGAACAGGAGAAAAAACAAGCTCCAGAAAGCCCCGCAGAGACGCAAACAGCGAGCGGGGAATATAAAACCCTTACCGAGCCTAAAAAGCCCTTAGAAACGCTTACAGAGGGCTTAGAGGGCATACACAAGCTACAACGGCAAGCAGACGCAAAAAAACAGGATATAGACCGCTCTTTAGCTATCTGTAGGGAGTACCAGCAGAACATAAAGACCAGCTCACAGCTACAGACGGAAATACTCAAGGGAGCTAAGGCTGGGGAGAGCGTATACAGCTTACTCTTAAAGGCTTGTAAAGCTATTTCCCTTATGACCTCTAACAGCGTATTTTACAGCCAGATAGAGGGGGATATAAGAGCCATTTACGGACAGGGACTATTAGACCCGCTTCCGCTCCAGATCGAGCTACAGGAGACACAGGAACGCCTTACAAGGCTTAGAGAAGCGGAACAGCGAGAGCTTGACGGAGACAGCAAAGACCGCATAAAGCGAGCTATCAAAGCACACGAAGCAAAGATAGCAGACCTTGAGACCCTTATACAGCGGAAACAAACAGCATAAGCAAAAAGAGAGCGGAGAGCCTTTAACAGCTCCCCGCTTTTCTTATGCCCTCTCTGGGCTTATTCTTCTTTGACGCTCTCCAAAAAGTAGTTAGGCTGGCACTCCAACAGCTCGCAGATCTTAGCAATATTAGACCAGCTTACAGGCTTTTGCTCTCTCAGCTTTTGAATGGTACTCTCTGCTAAAATGTTCTCTTTGCGGAGCTTGTTAGTATTGTAGCCTTTTTCCTTAAGGGCTTGCAGTACATCAATTTTATAGACTAACGGCATTTTAGGCTATACTCCTCTCTTTTCGACTATGGGGGGGCTGGCTTTTATAAAGCCCTCTCCTACCATTGTACTAATATTATATCATAAATAGTACACGAATACAAGAGTAATATTGCACGAAAATAAGAGTAAATCTTTGTGCAACTTTACACGAAAAAAAGTGCAATAATCTATTGACATTACACGAATAAAGGTGTATAATATAGTCAAGCAAGAGGGAAACCGAAGCGAAAAAAGAACTCTCCCGCCAGCCGTAGGAAGCACAAAGCGAGAGAGTAACCACAAAGGGCTGTATATATTATAGCACAGCCCACGAAAAAATGAAAGGGGCATAACAAAAATGAGTGCTAACGAAATGACCGCAAAAGTAAGAGAGCTTAAGGAACTGAAAGCTATGGCTGAGGAACTCGCACAGGAGATCACAGCTATTGAGGACGAAATCAAAGCAGAGCTGACCGCTCGCAACGCTGAGGAAATGACAGTAGATGTATATAAAATCCGCTGGACGAGAGTAACAAGTTCCCGCTTCGATACTACCAGCTTTAAGAAAGCAATGCCTGATCTGTACGGACAATTCACTAAGACCAGCGAAAGCCGTAGATTTTCTATTGCTTAAAGGCTAATAAGGGACGGAGCAAGGGGA
>JAZREC010000174.1:0-2485 GCA_045660605.1 Clostridia bacterium | reverse complement strand
CATAATAATCGATGCAACAGCAGGCTCGGTATCCTTCTGTGCAACTATCTGCAAGGTATATGCCACACCTGAGCTCATTACGCCCGCATACAAAATCGGTACGGCACAGCTCACTATATCGCTGACCGAGGGTTTGTCTGCAAAAACTATGTAAAACAAGCTTATTACTCCAACAACTGTAAACTGCAGACAAGACAGCTTGATTCCGTTGAGTCTTGGCGAGAAATAATCAACTGCCAGTATATGAAAGGCAAATATAAACGCACATGCAAGAAGCATAAGCTCCGACTTATTAAGCGAGAATGTAACGCCCTCCTTGACACAGAGAAGATACAGACCCGCAGTTGCAAGAATAACGCTTATCCATATAACAGGACTGATTTTTCTTCCCATAAATATACCGAGAACAGGGACAATTACAAGATAGAGTGCCGTCATAAATCCCGCTTTGCCCTCATCTGCTTCCACAAGCGCCGCAGTCTGCAGGGTACTTGCCGCAAAGAGCAGAGTTCCGCACACTATACCGCCGAGTATAAGCAAAAACGGACTGTCGGGAACATATGTTCCTTTCTTTCTGGTTCTTGAATCTGTAAACAATATTACGGGGCAAAGTGCCAACGCACCGCAAAACGAACGAATTCCGTTGTATGTACAAGGGTGCAGAACATTTACACCCTCCTTTTGAGCGACAAAGGCAGTACCCCATATAAATGCCGCTATAAGAAGCAATATATTGCCTCGCATTTTTTTGTAATTTGTCATTTGTTATCTCCTAAAACATCAATGAAAGTCCCTTGCAGATAATAATAATCGGTATGCAAAGCAAAAACCACAGTACCGAATACGGCAGGCACACCTGGCCGACAAGATTAAACGGAACCTTAGAATAGTCCCATACATTCCACCTGAGTATAAGGTTTACTGTAATACCTACAATAAACTCTACGGCAGTAATGGCACATGCACCGACAAAGCATCGGAATATCATGCTTTCCGATGCAAGAATACCGTTGAGAAGATATATTATCAAAAAGCAAAAACCGCCCGTAACGGACATTGTCCAATGGGTGTACCCCCGCCACAAAACCTCCAGCAAGGAGTATCCTGCAGCACCTATCAGAAAAACAGTAATATATTTCATAGCCATCTCCATAATATTTATTATAAATATTATTTGAGTATAGCTTATTGATATACAGGTATTTTTTGAACATATATATCCAATTTTAATTATATACCTATAAGGAGTTTTTTTCAAGTGTTTTAATTATTTTATTTCTGCGTACCATATATACTTCCTTTGCCAGTTCCATAAGAGGTGCATCGTTGTCGGAATCTGTATAAAAAGCATCTATTGCCGTTCCGTATTTTTCTGTAAAAAGCTTAACCTTGTTCTCTGAAAAGCAAATCTGTGTGAGCCTTCCCTGAGACAAATCAAACTTACTTGAGATATAGTTTTCTATACCCATTCTCCGGAAAATCTCTCCCACAAGAACATCTACATTTGCGGTAACTATCACATCGTCAGCTTTTCTTGTTTTTTTGTAAAAGGGCTTGATTTTGTGCTCATGTGCATCCCAGAAATCCGATACAAGCTTAGGTATATCATCAAAGAGAGTAAAAAATGTTTCTGTATAATACCTGCCCCTTTCGCAAAACTTATCCCACGGCATACGGCAGGTTTTGTATAAAATGATATCCCGTATAACCGGCAAAACGACCTTAATAAGCTGTTTCTTGCGTCTTATGCAGAACAAAAAGAAGTCAAAGGCACTCTCACCTCTGTATATTGTATTATCAAAATCGTATACATTCACAAAATCAAATCCTCTCAAAAGATATACATTCTATTATAGTCTCTTTTGAGAATTTGTCAACATTACTTGGACTTTGGTTTAGCTATGACAGAAAACAGCATACCAAATAGTATTGCCGCCGCAATTCCCGTGCCTGTTCCCGACACGCCTCCGCCAAGAACACCGAGCCAGCCTTTTTCTCCAATGAGCTTTTGGGCACCCTTTGCAAGAGAATATCCAAAGCCTATAATCGGAACCGTAGCACCTGCATTTGCAAATTTGACAATAGGCTCATATATTCCTAATCCTGTAAGGATTACACCCGCAACAACATAGGAAACCATTATTCTTGCAGGGGTCATCTTTGTCCTGTCTATGAGAATTTGTGCTATGGCACAGAGAAGTCCGCCTACTAAAAAAACATAAACAAATTTCATTTTATTCCCCCCGTCTGCTTACCGCTACAGCATGAGCTATACCCACTACATTCTCGCCGAGCTGAGAGGTTGTGGGGCTCATAAGTGCTCCTGTACACACCAATAACATTTTATCTATCTTTTTTCTGAGCATTTCGTTTAGAAAATGTCCGCAAAAAACACTTGCAGAGCATCCGCATCCGCTTCCGCCCGCGCCTGTGTTTTTTTGTCGGTCGGGGTCAAATATCATCTTTCCGCAATCCATGTGAACAT
>JAZREC010000173.1:0-2602 GCA_045660605.1 Clostridia bacterium | reverse complement strand
TGTGTGGTCGGGGTCAAATATTTCATAATCAGTTCCGTCAGGAAGCGGTTCGCCCTCAAGCATAAGAAGGTCCGCAAGAGCCTTGCCGTTTTCTTTTGAATAAAATCTCACAACCTTTTTGTTGCAGGGGTTTGTTATCTTTACAGTATTTTCGCTAAGCTTTATTCTGGGTATTTCTGTGCCGTTGGCATCATATACGGATGCAAGCTTGTAAACACCGCCGAATACAGGCTCGCTTCTTGATGTAATAAGTCTTTCGCCAACGCCGAACGAATCTATGCATGCATCCTGATGGATGAGGTCTCTTATTATATATTCATCGAGGGAGTTTGATGCAACAATCTTTACAAACTCAAGACCCGCCTCGTCAAGTGCACTTCGTACCTTGTGAGACAAGTATGCTATATCACCGCTGTCTATTCTTACACCGACAGGCTTGTGACCGTTTGGTATAAGATATTCCTTAAATACTTTTATTGCATTCGGAAGACCCGATTTCATTACATTGTAGGTATCTATGAGGAGAGTACATGCATCGGGATATGTCTTTGCATATGCCATAAATGCCTCATATTCTGTATCAAAGAGCTGTATCCAGCTGTGTGCCATTGTACCCATGGCGGGAATGGAATAGTTCTTGTCTGCAAGTGTACATGCTGTACCTACACAGCCTGCAATATATGCGGCACGCGCTCCGTTGATAGCTCCTGTGCTTCCCTGTGCACGCCTTGAACCGAATTCCATTACGGGACGGCCCTTTGCAGCACGCACAATACGGTTTGCCTTGGTTGCAATAAGGCACTGATGGTTGATGGTTATAAGAACCATTGTTTCTATAAGCTGTGCTTCTATTACAGGTCCGATTACTTTAACGATAGGCTCACCGGGGAATATGGGTGTTCCCTCGGGAACTGCATATATATCGCAGGAAAACTTAAAGTTTCGCAGGTAATCAAGAAATTCCTCCGAAAACATATTTTTGCTTTCGAGGTATTTGATATCTTCATCAGAGAACGAAAGATTTTTTATGTAGTCAACAAGCTGACTTACACCTGCCATTATTGCAAAACCGCCTCCGTCGGGGATTTTGCGGAAAAACATATCAAAGCATGCAACCTTGTCTTTCATTCCGTGCTTAAAGTAACCGTTTGACATTGTAAGCTCATAGAAGTCCATAAGCATTGTAAGGTTTTGTGAGCAATCCATGGATGTAGCCTCCTAAATACTAATTTAATAAAAATTTCTTCGCCAATTCCGACAATTGACGAAGAAACAACCTCAGGCGTTCATAGCTTCTTCAAGCCAATAAGCACCTATGTCGAGTGCTCTGTAAAGCCCCTCTCTCTCGGCCTTTTTTTCCACCCTGCCGTTTGCCATGAGAGATACAACAACATCTGTTGCAAGCTCCAAATCCTGATGGCTTTCCGTATCAAGTATTTCTATGCATACATAGTAATCGTCGGAAATATCACCGTAGATAACTGTATTGCCTCTTTTGACAAGCGGTCTGTTTTTGTATATGAGGGAAGTCTGTTCTTTTTTCTTAGCCAAAATTATCACTCCTTACATAATATTACTATAATTTTAACACATAAAATTCATTCTGTAAAGTAACAATATTAAGAAATTTATGTTGAAAACGGTGTTTTATATGATTATTTTGTTTTTAAGAACCGTAATTGTATACGGGCTTGTCGTTTTTTCGCTGAGAATAATGGGAAAAAGGCAGATAGGTGAGCTTCAGCCGTCCGAGCTTGTTGTTGCCATAATGATATCAGACTTAGCTACTTTTCCGATGAGCGATGTATCTGTTCCGCTGGTCTACGGTATTGTTCCCATTTTTACCCTTGTAATATGCGAGGTTTTTCTGTCTTTTGTGTGTCTTAAGAGTGAAAAGGTAAGGGTAATCTTAAGCGGAAAACCGCAGATACTTATAAAAAACGGAAGGTTCAACCGCGAAGAAATGATGCACGCGAGAATGAATGTTGACGACCTTATGGAAGAGCTTAGAAAGCTGGGCTACTTCAGCCTTTCCGATATAGATACCGTTGTTCTTGAGACAGAGGGAAGCTTGTCGGTTGTGCCAAAAAGCGGGGCAACACCGACTGTTACGGGTGATTTTGGCATCAAAACAAACCAGACAATAATACCGCCCATATATATTTCGGACGGAAAAATCCGTCAAAGCGAGCTTAGGAGAATGGGCAAAAACGAAAATTGGGTTAAGAAAATCCTGAAAAATAACGGAATAAATTCTGCAGAGGATGTTTTTGTACTCTCGGAGGACGGAAACGGAAGCATATTCTTGCAAAAAAAGGATGATAAAAATGAAAGATGAAATAGTGACAATTATAATTTTCTGTCTGCTTGTAACGCTCTTTGTACTCGGAAACATTGCGGTAAAGAGCCGAAGTGAAAACCTGATTGAGTCCATAAAGAAAGCAGAGGAGCATACGGATGAGGATAATGCCCCAAAGTATTATGAAAAAACTCTTGACAGCTGGAAAGAGAAAAAGAAAATATTGTTTTATATATGCAGTCATACCATCATAATGCAGATAGATGAAAATATCCTTATGGGTTACGATTATATCTGTATGGG
>JAZREC010000172.1:0-2793 GCA_045660605.1 Clostridia bacterium | reverse complement strand
TCGGTTGCATCTCCAATCTCGTCAAGAACACCTACGATGCGATATATTTCTCCGTTAATTTTTATATTCTGTCCTACAGCTTCACCCGCAAACACATCTTCGCTGTCAAGATATGCACCTGCAACGCAGACCTTTTTGTTCTTGTAAATATCGACATATTCTAAAAACCTTCCCTTTGCCAGAGTCCATGACTTTACAGCAAGATAGTCCTCTCCGACACCCGTCACGCTCGAGCCGAGGCTATCGGGCTCTCCCGGAATCTTCACTGTGGCAGCTGCGGTCACTGTGGGAGATACTGCCTTTACTATATCGGAGTTTTCGCTTGCAAATTCGTACATGTCGTCAACAGACACAGTTCTTGTGGAGCTGCCTCTTCCGGTAAGGGTAACACTTATATTCTGTGTACCTATACTCTCAAACGAATCGCTGACGGTTGTTGTCATACCATTGCCGAGACTCATAATAAGTATAACAGATCCGACTCCTATAATAATGCCGAGCATCGTAAGAAACGACCGCATTTTGTTGTTCTTAAGGCTTTTGAGTGCAAGTATAAAAGACTGATATATTCCCATATTACACACCCTTCTTTCCCTGCGCCTCAAACGGCAAATCGGGGTTTATAACCGCCTCAGGGAGGTGTGACAGACCGTCGTATACTACTTTCCCGTCATGTATGCGGATTATCCTCTGTGCTTTTTTTGCAATACTGTTATCGTGAGTTATGAGGACTATCGTATTACCCTCGCCGTGAAGCTTCTGCAGAAAATCAAGTACCTCCTTGCCCGTTCTTGAGTCAAGGGCGCCCGTCGGCTCATCTGCAAGAATCACAGAGGGGTTTCCTGCAAGCGCTCTTGCAATTGAAACTCTCTGCTGCTGACGGCCCGAAAGCTGAGAAGGTCTGTTTTTTGCCTTGTCGGAAAGACCTACTCTTTCGAGCGCTTCAAGAGCGTGCCTTGCTCTGTCCTTTTTGGAAAGCCCCGCATACAGAAGAGGCAGCTCGACATTCTCCTGAACGGTAAGCTTCGGAATAAGATTATATTGCTGAAAAATAAAGCCTAGCATTTTATTGCGTATTTCGGCAAGTCTGTTGCCGTTCATGGTGCTGACATCTATACCACCGAGAAAGTATTTTCCCGAAGTCGGCACATCAAGAGCGCCGATTATATTCATACAGGTACTCTTTCCCGAGCCCGACTGACCAACTATCGCCACAAACTCGCCTTCGTTTATTACAAACGACACATCGTCTGCCGCCCTTACCTCGTCATCACCCATAATGTATATTTTTGACACATGGTCAAATCTGATAAGTTCTTTTACGGGCATTATTGTCTCATGCCTCCCTGCATACCTGCCGGCATTCTTGTTGGTGCACCCGAAGGCATACCACCACCCTGATAACCGCCGCCGGGCATACCTGTCGCCATGCCTCCGTGCATACCTCCGCTCATATTCATCATTCCGTCAAAGAGAGACTGAATGGGCGCATCGCCCAAGGACCTGTACTCTATAACATTGCCTTCTTCAAGGCCCGAAGTAATTTCGATATAATTCTCGTCACTTATACCGAGCCCAACAGTGATATTTTCCACCTCACCCAAATCATTTACAAGTCTTACGGTATTGCCTCTGCTTACCGCAGAAACGGGAACTGCAAGGACATTTTCAGCCACCTCAACAAGTATTTCCGCATCTACATTCATGCCCGGAAGAAGCTTGTCGTTACCCTCTATATCTATCGTAATGGGATAGCTTGTTGTTCCGTTTGTTGTTGTGCCGACAATGCTTTTCTTGCTGATTACACCCGTGAATCTCTGACCCGGCATAGAATCAGAGGTTACTATAACCTCCTGCCCTGCCTTAACAAGCGAAAGGTCAAGCTCGTCTATGTACATTTCGAAGGTAAGCTTTGACATGTCATAAATAATCGCAAGAGATGTCGTTGATGACATAGAGCTTGAGCCGACAGTATCGAGTGCTTTGTAATTTTTCTGAACGACTGTACCCGAGATAGGTGCTTTTACTGTATGGTCTTCCAGTCTTTCCTCAAGATTTTCAAGCTGTGTGAGCTGATTTTCCCATGTTTTCTTATATTGCTTCACCTGCTTGTCAAGCGTTTCGGAAGAAAGTGTTGCAAGAAGCTGACCCTTTCTTACCCTGTCCCCCTCTTTTACAAGAAGGCTCTCTACCTTGCCGGAAAGCTCGCTTGTGAGCGTTTCTTCCTCGTTGTAACCGAACGCTCCTGCATCACAGCAGTTGTATGTAACTGAGTCTTTTCCGATAACACTTGCATAAGCCTTCATGCCGAAGGTTATACCGCCGGGATTAGCCACAGCAATTTTAATCTTCCTGGTAAACGAGCCGGCACTGTTAAGCTCGCTGAGATTTGATATTTCTGTAACCCTTCCCGAAAGAACCTCGCCGTTTGATGCAAACGATACTGTGGCAGGACATCCGTCGTAGAACATATCCGTCTCACCTGCAAAGAAAGGAATTTCCAGCACCATTGTTTCACTGTCAACTATGTAGGCAAGCTTGCCCGAGCCCGAAACATTGTCCCCTTCCTCGACATAAAGTTCTCTTATCGTACCCTCATAATCTGAATATATGTTAAGGTCGTTATAGTCCTCAAGCACATCAAGATAGTCAGAATATGCGTCATCAACATCTCTTTTCATATCCTCAATATCCTTTTGTATGTCGGTTGAATCAAATACAAAAAGAACCTGATCCTCAGTAACTTCGTCCATTTCCTCAAAATCCGCCGACAGTATATCGCCCGTCACGGTT
>JAZREC010000171.1:0-1983 GCA_045660605.1 Clostridia bacterium | reverse complement strand
TGATTTGCAAAATTTCAAACAGTGCATTAAAAGTCCAAAACAGTAAGTTTTTGCTTACGGCAAAAAAAGACAAAGATAATCATGGACTTGGTATAGAAAATATAAAATCAGCATTGTCCAAATACAGACATGTATGCAGGTTTAGACAGGAAGAAAAAGAATTTCAATTGTCATTTGTTATTTTTGAAAATTGAACAAATAAAAGCAGAAAAAAGTCAGGGTTTTTTATCCTGGCTTTTTTCTGTGCCGTTTAACAGGTTATCTGTGCCACTTGTAAAAATTTTTAAATAATGTGTGTTATAATGTCGATGTAAAGGAGATGATGCCCGATGGAAGTATTATCAGCATATATAACAGACCTTCTTGTTGAAAATGAATTCATTAGCAAGGACAAGATTGAAGTATGCAAATATGGTATAGAAAATTTAATTGCTTCATTTTTAGAGATAACAAGTGTGCTTGTATTAGCAATATTATTTAAGAATGTTATTTATACATTGATTTTTCTTGCTTCACTCATTTCTTTACGAAGATATACGGGCGGATATCATGCAAATACAAAAAAAAGCTGTTATATTGTGTTTGTAGCTGTGTACTTAATTTATTCTGTGCTTCTTAGATATATCCCCGAAAAACATATTGTTATATTAGGTGCAATAACAATATTCTTTACTTTAATTATGGTTTTATGTTATGCACCTATTGTACATCACAACAAAAAAGTTAGCGAATCGGAGCGAAAGATATATAGGAGATTTGCAATTATTATAACATCAGCATTGTCCGCATTTATTGTTTTGGGTATGATAGTAAATTTACACAGTAAAATTATTCTATCTGTCATTGCAAGTCTGCTGGTTGTATCAGTATCTATGCTGGCATCATTGCCGTCAATAAGGAGGTGAAACTAATGAAAAAGGCTATAAATTTCGTGAAGAACTTTGTTGTAAAGCATGGTAATGCAATTGCTTGTTGTGCTTTTGCTTTTGTAACATTTACTAGCAATTCTTCCAGTATGCTGATTTTCTACGAGCCCAAGGAACCCGAAGGCTTGGAATGCTTCAAAAAATTCAATAAGTAAAACACGATGGTATATATCATCAAAACTCCCTGAAAAGCTATTATCCGTCAGGTATTTTACCTGACGGATAATAGGAAACATAAAGGTAATAATTCAATCTGGCAAATATAATCCTATATAATTAATTGTGAAACAGGGACATTGACGGTTCTGATGTCTTAGCTGATGGGACACAAGAACCGTTTTTATATACAAAAAATTTTACTGACAAAGGAGAAGATAAATGAAAAAAATTTTCATTACTTTTATATTGCTAATACTTGTCTGTAGTTTTAGGTGTTATGCATCGGATGCATCGCTGACTACAGATGTTACCGTAAATGGTAGTAACATTATAGTAAGCGGTATAACAAACGGAGCTACAGAAAAAAATGTAAACATCATAATTACGGATTCATCAGGAAGTGTTATACATAACAGTACTGTTCAAAGCGATGCTAACGGTGTCTATCAGCAAACCGTTGTACTTACCGACACAACGAAAAAACAAACATATACAGTAATGGCAAGTATGCCTGTTAATGTATCGGTTGAAGCTACAGAGGATATATTACCTGATACTTCTGCCGTACTCACGCAGGATGGTAATAAAATATCTGTAAAAGGAGTAATACCGTCAGGCGGTGGTAAAGAGGTTACTATATATGTTACAAATCCTCAGGGTCAGCTTTCATATATCAACCAAAAAACAATAAACTCAGACGGTTCATATTGCTTTGAATTTTCTCTCGCAAATGATGCAATAGATGGTTCATATACTGCCATGGTAGGCGGTACAGCCATATCCTCTCCGCGCATAATAGCTTTTGACTACTACTCACAGTCAAATCCCGAGCAGGATGAAGTATTGCCCGAAGGTTCTGCCGTGCTCACTCAGAATGGTAATAAAATATCTGTAAATG
>JAZREC010000170.1:0-2317 GCA_045660605.1 Clostridia bacterium | reverse complement strand
TATGATAAGAGACGGCGGATGTAATACATATACCCAGTCGCAAACTCTTGCAGTATCTCAATCGTCAAAACCATTTATCGAGGTAAAAAGTATACCGAAAAACCCTGAGCCTCGTTATGAGGTTGAGGAGCTTGCCTCAAGATACATGGATGTACTGTCAAGACCTCATATTATGGAAAATGATTTCAAAAATGATCTTATGATGATAGAGGCATCTCTTGAAAGGCTTATAAATCTTATAGAAAATGCTTTGGAAAAAAGTGTCATTATTCCAAAAGATGAATATAATATAGAGGATATCAAAGAGGAGGAATCAGCCGATGAATGATATAAGAATAGAAAATTTTCTTTACCCGTATGTTCGCTTTCTCAACGCAACACCAAGCGAGGCGGGAGTTGATTTTTACAGAGGAAACAGCCTCGTTGCGCCAAATGTTGGCTTCGGTACATTTTCGGCATATGACAGAGTGAGTCCGGGAACTCAGGAATTCAGAATTACCCGTGCAGGAAACAAGGACGATGTGCTTGCAACACTCAGTCTGCCGTTTGAAAAGGGTGAGGTATACACGATTGCCGCAGTTCATTCGGACGGAAGTACAATGGCATACGGTATATCCGAGCCGACGGAAAGAAATGACACTCAGTACGGACATTTAAGAATTTGCAATCTCTCGCCCGATTTTGGCGAAATGAATGTAGATGCAAACGGTCATATGATACTCGGAGGAATTGATTATCTGGAAATAAGCAAGTACATGTGTATGACACCCGATAAATATGAATTCAGAGCAAAAAGAGCAAGGGACAATGCCTTAAAGCTTGTTATGCCCAATCAGAATTTAAGAGACGGAAAATATAATACCTTGTATATAGTAGGGCTCAGCGATGCAAATCCATCGCTTATGGGAATACTCAGCGTAGATGCCGCAAGCTATACAGGATATTATTTGTAATTTATTGTAATTTTTTTCAAAAAACACTTGACACAGAGAGTAATAAGTGGTAATATATCTAGGTAAAGCAAAGCAGAAGTCCACTTCTCACCTTACGGTTTAGAGGTATCGGTAAGGTAAATACTTGTATTTGACGGTATAAGTGGGTGGATTTCGCCCACTTTTTCTTTTTTGTTTAGAGTGGAGTTTGCGTTGAAATTTATTTTGGAGGTGCTTTATCATCAGTAACAAAGAAATGTTGATTAATGATGAAATCAAAGAAAAAGAAGTCAGACTTATTGATTCGGACGGCACACAGCTCGGAATTCATTCGCTCGCAGATGCCAAAGCAAAGGCAGATGCAAGAAATATGGATCTTGTTCTTATTGCACCGCAGGCAAAACCCCCTGCATGCAAGATAATGGACTACGGCAAGTACAAGTTCGAACAGGGCAAGAGAGAAAAGGAAGCCAAGAAGAATCAAAAGGTTGTCAATATCAAGGAAGTACGCATTACTCCCTCAATAGATGTACATGACTTTAACACAAAGGTTAATCAGACAGTCAAGTTCTTGAAATCGGGTGATAAGGTTAAGGTTACCGTAAGGTTCAGAGGTCGAGAGCTTCACCACACACAGCTCGGTATGGACTTGCTCACCAAGTTTGCCGATGCCGTAACAGAGGTTGGAACTGTCGAAAAGGCTGCTAAACTTGAAGGCAGAAATATGACTATGGTGGTCGTACCCAAATAATTTAATATCCAATATTCGGAAGGAGTGTAAATGCAATGCCTAAAATCAAAACTCACAGAGGTGCTGCAAAGAGATTCGGTCTTACAAAGAATGGCAAGGTAAAGCTCAACCAGGCTTTCAGAAGACACATTTTAACCAAGAAAAGCACAAAGAGAAAGAGAGCTTTAAGAAAGCAGGCATATGCTGCTAAAGCAAATGCAGCTACAATCAAGAGACTGATACTTTATAAATAAAATTTAGGGAGGCGTTTTAAGATGGCTAGAGTAAAAGGCGCTATGGCTACAAGAAAGAGACATAAGAGAGTTTTAAAACTCGCTAAGGGATACAGAGGTGCTAAGAGTAAGTTATTCAGAACTGCTAAACAGGCAGTTATGAAATCTTTGGTATATGCATACATTGGCAGAAAACAGAAAAAAAGAGAATTCAGACAGCTTTGGATTACAAGAATCAGTGCTGCTGCTAAATTGAACGGAATTAACTATTCACAGTTTATGAACCGTCTTAAAAAAGCAGGCATTAACATGAACAGAAAAATGCTTTCTGAAATCGCTATCGCAGATCCTGCTGCTTTCACCGCATTGGTTGAAAAAGCAAAAGCTGCTCTTTAATAAAAAATAAAATGCGTTGCTTTCAT
>JAZREC010000169.1:0-2525 GCA_045660605.1 Clostridia bacterium | reverse complement strand
GACACAAGTTTTCGACCAATTCCAAGGAATGCGAAAATAGAGCATGCATTTTTACCAAAATAAAAATACATCCTTGATAATTGGTCAATATTAACTTATGTCGCAAGTAAAGTATAACATATTATTTTGCAAATTGCAACTAATTATCTCCCTTATTCTTTTATTTGACACAAATTTTCTTTTGTGATATACTGAATTTGCAAATATAATTATGATAATAACTAATTGTATCGTTTTAGGGGGTGTAAATATGAACAGCAAAGAAAAAGTAAATGCAATGCTTACGGAGTTTTCTAAGCAGGTTGGAGAGTTGTTTAGCGATAAGCTTTCGGAAATTATACTTTTTGGTTCATATGCACGCGGTGATTACGATAGCGAATCCGATGTTGACATAATGATTTTGATGAATATTTCTCGTGATGAAGAGCGTAAGTATTCATCACAGCTTGTAAAAATAATGGAAAATGTCTATGATATTTTCGGTTATTCGATTGTACTGTCGCCAATTGTGACAAGTAATGACTTTTTTAGCGAGTGGCGGGATGTATTGCCGTTTTACAGAAGCGTTGTATCGGAGGGAGTGAAGATTGTTGCATAATGAAAAAAGCATTTCACTATCGAAATACCGCCTTGAACAATCAGAAGAGTTCTTAAACAGCGCTATAAAGAATCTTAATATGGATGAGCTTAAAAACAGCGAATAACAGAGCATATTACAGTATATTTCATGCAATGCGTGCGGTTCTTGCACTCGATGAAGTTGACTTCAAAAAGCATTCGGGTGTTATTGCATATTTCAGAGAAAACTACATTAAAAATGGAATTATAGATAGGTGTTGTTCGGATATAATAAGCAATGCTAGTCTTATACGAAACAAAAGTGATTATGATGATTTTTATGTGGCGGTAAAATCAGAAACAGTGGAACAGGTTGAAAATGCCAGGACATTTTTCGAACATGTCAAAGAATATTTGGAAAGTCAAATCATATGAATTTTTAACAAGACACATCATTTTAGGTTTTTACCTATGATGTGTCTTTTTTTAATAAATTTTATTCTTTTCAGACAAAATACAGATATATTGTTTTATATGAAAGGAAGATACGATGAATATATCCAAAAAAGAGTACAGCCAAATGATAAAAAAGGCAACGCCGAATTCTGAGCTTGCAAAGGACACAATCAAGGCATTCATTGTCGGCGGTTTAATCTGCGTTATAGGACAGGTTATAACAGAAATATATCTTTCGTTTGATATCAAAAAGGAAGATGCATCCGCACTTACAAGCGCAAGCCTTATTTTTATAGGGGCACTTCTTACTGCGCTTGGTGTATATGATAAGATTGCAAATGTCGGAAAGGCAGGAACACTTGTTCCGATTACAGGCTTTGCAAACAGTATTGTTTCGCCTGCTATGGAGTACAAAACCGAGGGTTTGGTTCCCGGTGTCGGAACAAAGATGTTTACGATAGCAGGTCCTGTTATTGTGTACGGAATAAGTGCATCGGTTATATACGGAATACTCTACAAGCTCTTTGGAGGTGTGTAATATGGGTATCAAAAAGGGAAGACAAACCATTGTATTTGATAACAGCGTATATATAAAGAGCTTTTATTCCTCGGTGGGAAAGCTTGAGGGCGAGGGTCCTCTCGGCAGATGCTTTGACAAGGTGTATGACGATGAATATATAGAAGCAAAAAGCTGGGAACAGGCAGAAAATAATATATTAAAGCATACAGTAACAGGCGTATTTACCAAGGCTGAGCTTACATGTGACGATATGGACTATGCGTTTTCGGGAGACCTGCTTAATCAATGTACCGGTAGCTCGTTTGCATTAAAGGACATGGGAATTCCCTATTTTGGACTCTACGGTGCGTGCTCAACCATGGCAGAGTCCATGAGCCTGGGTTCAGTGATGGTGGATGCGGGCTACGGAATGAATGTCCTTGCGGTAACATCAAGTCACTTTTGTTCAAGCGAAAAACAGTATAGATTTCCTCTTGAGTATGGTGCCGTCCGAACACCATCGGCACAATGGACGGTTACGGGAAGCGGCGCGGTAATTCTCTCACCCCAAAAATCGCCTATTTCTATAGATGCAATCACCACAGGCAAAATGGTGGACCTGGGAGTTACAGATGCCGCAAACATGGGTGCGGCTATGGCACCTGCCGCCGCAGACTGCATCATGGCACATCTTAAGGAAATGAACATAGATGAGAGCTATTATGACTGCATTGTAACAGGCGACCTCGGGCATATCGGAAGCACCCTCTTAAAGGAGCTTACCCTGAGAGACGGTGTTGATATATCGGATGTTCACATGGATTGCGGAAAGATGATATTTGACCCCGACAGACAAAAAAATACTGGTGCGGGCGGAAGCGGATGCGGATGCTCTGCAAGCGTTTTTTGCGGACATTTTCTAAACGAAATGCTCAGGAAAAAGATAGATAAAATGCTATTGGTGTGTACAGGAGCACTTATGAGCCCCACAACCTCTCAGCTCGGCGAGAAT
>JAZREC010000168.1:0-9112 GCA_045660605.1 Clostridia bacterium | reverse complement strand
CATTGACTTTTTTATCGTAGAGTACTATTATTATAATAAAGATAACAAGGAGGAAAAATAAATGGAGTGGTTATGTGTAACCGTTTATACAACTGCATTTGGAATAGACGCTCTATGCGATATGCTCAGAGATGAGGGCATAAGCGGATTTGAAATTGAGGACGAGCAGGAGTTTAATGAATTTCTGGAAAATAACAAAAAATACTGGGACTATGTTGATGATGAGCTTATAAATTCAAAAAAAGGCGAAACTAAGGTAAAGTTCTATGTTGAGAACAACGAAACCTGCCCCGATGTGCTCTCAAGAGTAAAGAGTGCACTTTCTCTTATGAAGTCAAGAGACATCGAAAATGAGCTTGGAAGACTTGAAATTTCTACACAGGGACTCAATGAAGAGGACTGGGCGAATAACTGGAAGCAGTATTTTAAGCCGATAGAGGTGGGCGAAAAAATACTCATTCAGCCCGAATGGTCGCCCCTTTGCGAAGAGACAGACAGGATAGTATTTACCGTAAACCCCGGAATGACCTTTGGTACAGGAACTCACACAAGCACAAAGCTCTGCATATGCGAGCTTGAAAAATATGTTGATGAAAATACAACCATTCTCGATGCAGGGTGCGGAAGCGGAATACTATCGGTAATAGCACTTATGCTCGGTGCAAAAGATGCAACAGCTGTGGATATTGATGAAAACTGTATTCATGTTGCATATGAGAACGCAGAGAGAAACAACATTGACAAATCGCTCTACAAGGTTTATGCAGGCGACATAACGGGCGACAAGGCTCTGTTTGATGTAATAAGCCAAAAGAAATATAATGTAATAGTTGCAAACATAGTTGCAGATGTAATAATAGCTCTTCTTCCTACGGTAAAAAAGCTTATTGCAGAGGACGGGGTATTTATATGCTCGGGCATAATAGAGGAAAGACTCAGCGATGTCAAAACCGCATTTCTTAAGGAGGAAATTGCAATTCACAATGTAAATCTTAAGGACGGGTGGGCATCTGTTACCGCAATTTTCCAAAAATAACAAAAATGACTTGCATAAGGGCATGCATTTATGTTATAATTACCAAGTAGAATATTTATCCAAAGAGGAAAAAATAAAAATGCATAGATTTTTTGCGGACAAAAGTCAGTTTGCCGAAGATACCGTCAGGCTCGAGGGCGATGATGTCAAGCATATTTCCAGAGTCTTAAGGCTCGGGCAGGGGGACAGGATAAGCATCTGTGACAAAGAAAAGCACGATTTTATATGCACCCTTACGGAGATAGGCAAGGATTACGCTCTGGCACATATTGATGAGGTAATACAAAACACCAACGAAAGCAATATAGAAATCACTCTTTATCAGGGACTTCCAAAAGGGGACAAGATGGACCTTATTGTACAGAAGTCCGTAGAGCTCGGAGCGGTAAGGATAGTTCCTGTGGTTATGAAAAGAACGGTGGTTAAGCTAAAGGGTGCGGGCAAAAGCGACAGATGGCAAAGGATATCCGAGGAAGCATCAAAGCAATGTATGAGAGGTATTGTGCCTGAGGTGGAGACACCGATTGCTTTTAGCGATATGCTCTGTCGGATAGATGACGGAAGTCTTACCATACTTCCGTATGAGAACGAGAGGCAGACCAGACTTTGCGATGCACTTAGTGACGGAAAAAACAAGATAAATATAATTATAGGTCCCGAGGGCGGTTTTGATGAAGCCGAGGTAGAGGCGTGCACTCGGAAGGGTGCCCGCGTTGTAACACTCGGACCGAGAATAATGAGGTGCGAAACAGCACCCATTGCCACGATTTCGGCTGTTATGTATCAGCTCGGAGATTGGTAAAAATACGCACCCGAACGGGTTCGGATACTTAAAAGGAGTTAGTTTGATGAATAACAAGAAAAATGCAAGAATTAACAGTTACGAGCATCATTCCAATATGGCTCTTCTCACAACAGTAATAGCACTTGCAAGCTTTGTAGTGCTTATGATTGTGTACATGGGTGACCATTCTCCGCAGAGGGTGGAATTGGCAATCGGTGCATCAAAGTTTTGTGCAGTTCTTTATTGGCTCATATCCGCTGTGCTTTCGTACAGCGTAGTAAAGAAAGGGAAGAAATATCTTACCGAATACATCGTATATATGATAATAACAGGCTTTGGGCTGTTCTTTATGTATAACATGCCCATGTTTATGTATGAGCTCCTTAGGGATACAATTATTGCAACCAATTGGGCAAGAGGAATATTCAGAGTTTTGGCTATTGGTTCTGTAATTTATTCAGGTGTAAGCATAGGCTATCATATGTTCCGTGCTACACCAAGGAGGACAAAGTGAGAATTTTACTTCAAAGGGTCAAGAGAGCATCGGTAACAATTGACGGAGAATGTAAGTCAAAGATAGATGGCGGACTTCTTGCATTTGTCGGCTTTTGCGAAGAGGACAAGGAGGAATATATTCTTCCTATGGCACAGAAGATGGCAGGCTTAAGAATTTTTGAGGACAGCGAGGACAGAATGAATCTGAGCTTTTCCGATGTGGGAGGCGATATCCTCGTAATAAGCCAGTTTACACTCTATGCAGACTGCTCTCATGGCAGACGCCCGTCATTTACAGGCGCAATGCATCCCGAAAAAGCTAAAGAGTACTATGACAAATTTGTCGAGGTTTTAGGAAGTATTACGGATTGCTATGTAGGAACGGGAGAGTTCGGAGCGGATATGAAGGTAGAGCTTCTTAATGACGGACCTGTAACTGTAATGCTGGATAGTAATGATATAGTCAAGAAAAAGTAATATTGACAAAATCAAAATTCAGATGTATAATAAAAACAGAAAAAGGCAAGACCTCAAACGGTTATGCCAAATCGGATTAGATTAAAAATAACCCTAACTTTTAGCGAGAGTGGGGGTTATTTTTTTATGGAAATTACCAGAAGTAACAGAATAATCATAAATGAAATTATGTACTCGTTATCCATAAGCTATCACCTCCTTTCAGGGAGATGATGGCATAACCGCCCAGTTTTTACACTGTTTTTGGTCTTACCTTTATGTCGGATTTCGCCGACATGATACATTATATATCATATTAAAATGTTTTTCAAGAATTTTCTTTATAAAGTGCTTCCTCTGCACTCTCATGCTTCCGCGGTGAAAAACTGTGAGCACAGAGGGACACGCCTAAATTATTACTCCTGCACGGAAGATACAAATTTTTCCTCAGCGTCCTTTTGTGCCTCTTTAAGAAGCTCAATGGCATCTGTTATTTTATTAAATAATTCAAAATACAATTTTTCGTAATCCATGATTTTATCTCCTTTTGTTTGATAATATTAAAAAATGCGCCGGCACAGAGCCGACGCATGAAAAATGCACGACTCCTATTGTCGCCAAACAACCTCACAAAACAAACAAAGCAGTGTGAAATAGAGTGTGCAATTTTTCCGTTTTGGAAAAATCACCACTATGTTTGTTTTATTAAAAGGTTATTTGGCAATTGTGATTATATCACATTGTGCAAGGTTTTGTCAACGGAATAAAATGTCGAATATTGTAAGGTTTGTCCCTCCGCAGTGCTCCCTTGCCTACGCCTTGAAAAACTGACGAATAAGAAAAATTAAAAATCTTCGCAGAAATTCCGCAATCGAGGACCAGGCACGCTATGCGTGCCCTCCGCAGATGCGGTTAAAGTTTCTGGGGAGATTTTTTTGTCTGTTTTTCACAGCGGAGAGGCAAATTACAACTTAACAGATAATATATAATTTTGATAAATCAATAAGCCTGTTTATAGGATAGCAAAAAAATACAGAGGGGACAGGCGCCCCTCCATATAAAACTTAATCAGCTATTGCATCTTCCACCCTGGGAGTCGGTAAAGCATCCTTTTTCCGGAGGGAAGAACTCATCCACCGGGAAATGAAGTCTGTCAAAAAGCTCACAAGGGTTGCTTTCATTTGATACGGTACTGCACTCGTCATTAGGAATACAGAAGTCCACAACGGGAACTATAAGCTGTACCTTTCTTACAAGTCTTACGATTGTAAATAGACCCAAAGTAACGAGTACCTTTCTCGAATCTGCGCTGTCTACAAAATCTTCATCGAAAATCTTGCAAATGCAGTCAGGAACAGAGTTTACATCTGTCTCACCGCAACAGCAACAGCAATTGTTGTTCTGAGGCTCTACGATTCTTGCACCCAAAGCGATGGGGTCAACGACCTCAATGTGTGCTTCGGGAAGGTTGTTCTTGTGCCAGAGCTGAACATCGGCATCGTCGAACTTATACTTGGAACGGAAGGTTTTTGCATTACCCTCAGAACCGAAAAGGATTACCTTCTTGTCAAACACTGCAAGACCTTCTACCGTAGTGGGTCTGCCCATACCCGTGAATACATCAAGGGTAATGCGGAAGAAAAATCTTAAGTCCACAGAATAATATCCGCGGTTAAACTGTACGGGCTCCACATCCGAATATATCCAGATGATTTCCGCCTTTTTTGCTTTGACGCTGATTGCTCTGTCTACAAGACATTGACCTGCCTCTGTCAGATATACTCTCAGGTTTTCTATACATTCTTTATCCCTGCAAGAGTCATATACTTTTTTTGTTTCTATGCAGGTATCACCGCTGTTGCATGATGCGTTGCTATTGCATCCGCAGGAGCCGGGAAGCACTCTTTCACCCATTATAATTCCTCCTAATAGCTTGATTTTATTGCTTCACTACATAATATGCAGGAGGAAATAATGCGGTTACTCTTTTTTAATTTTTTGCCATATGGTTTCTTGAGATTTTTATTTTGAATGTACTTTTCTCTATTATATAGTCCTTAAGAACCAGCTTTTTATCTTCGGTATATCCGTCTGCATGCTGAAGATTTATATCGTTTTCTACGGTTTCGGAATCGCCGTAGCGTCTGAGCTGTTTGTAGGTGGGTGTAAGAGATGGCTTTATATAATAGGAAATAAGCTTAAACCATATTAACAGCATCAGCACAAGAGACACCCAGAAGAGAACAACATCGGTTTCCTCGGTGTCCATTTCAAGACCGCGAAGGTCTATTGTGTACTCGGCTGTTTCTATAGCTTCGCCGTTTTTCATATTTTTTGTAAGTGCAGAAAGAATGGGTTTCTGAACTTCTGTAAGATGCCCTGTTACATTAAGGCTCTTATCCCAGTTGCCCCTTGCAAGCACCGTTACGGGAACGCCCGCAAGAGATGCCTTATATACCCTGCTTACAACAAAGGTCTCTGTTTCCTTGCCTATGGCAATTTCTCTGGTATAGACCGCTATTTCATCGCCTACCGAGTCGAGCTTCATATTAAAAAGATATTTTCCGTCCTGCCAGTATGAGTTTGAACGGAAGGCACTCTCGTCAGGGGTTTTCTTATCCTTTCTGCCAAGCTCTACCTTGTCCTTTATAATCATCAATGCACATTCCTCGCCGAATCTCTCGCTGTCAAGAGGTGATGCGCCCTTTAGCGAGGTTCTTAAATACGGCATCTTTGCCATTGTGAACCAGCCAAAAATCAAGCTTGTTATTATCAGAACCAAAAGAAACTTTCTGCGGTAGAAAGCCATCATCTTATATACATATCCGTTTTTCTGCATAATTAACTCCTCTCGTACTCGTTGTACACATCACGCCTTGATATTCCTCTTTGTTTTGCTGTTTCTCTTATTGCGTCTTTCTTATTAAGACCGTCTTTTATAAGAGAGTCTACATGCTCCTTTATGCTTATGCTCTCGTATTGTGAAGTGTCTTTTTCCTCGGTTGCACCTGCAAGAACTATTACATATTCACCCTTTGGAAGTATATCTTCGTAATGCTTTAAGGCACCCAAAAGTGTTGTATGGAGCTTTTCCTCGTGCAGTTTTGTAAGCTCTCTTACAAGGGTTACGGGTCTGTCGCCAAAGACAGATGCCATGTCCTCAAGAGTTCTTATGAGCTTGTGCGGTGCTTCGTAGAATATCATTGTCCGCTTTTCGTTTATGAGGCTTTCAAGATGCTCCTTTCGGCTCTTTTTGTTTACGGAAAGAAAGCCCTCAAAACAAAATCTTCCCGTAATCTGCCCCGACACAATAAGGGCATTTATCAGAGCGCATGAGCCGGGAACGGATATAACCTCAATATCTTCCTCAATACACATTTTTACAAGGTCTTCGCCCGGGTCGGATATTGCAGGCGTTCCCGCATCGGTTACAAGGGACACATTTTTGCCTTCCTTTAGCTGAGATATGATGTACTCGCCTTTTTCCTTTTTGTTATGCTCAAAATAGCTCGTAAGAGGCTTTCCGATGCCAAAGTGATTAAAGAGCTTGAGCGAATGTCTTGTGTCCTCGCACGCAATGAGGTCGGACATATTAAGAGTATCGAGCGCCCTTTGGGAAATGTCTCCCAAGTTTCCGATAGGTGTTGCCACCAGATAAAGTTTGCCGTAATTCATATGTTTTCTCCGTAATTCATAAGCAGTTGCGTCAGTATCCAAACCCGTTTTGGGTGCGTGTTTTTACGCCACTGCATCGTTAAAATACTCGCAAATGCGTCAGCATTAGCTCCGTTTTTGCCTCGCATTGACGCAAAAACACAGCACCGAAAATTCTTTGAACCTAAAACAAGATAAAATAGTTATTTATCGAGGCGGAAGGGTGAAGGAATACTTTCGTATTTCAAGACCGACAACATAGATAAATGGCTATTTTACTTGTTTTAGGCGTGTTCGGATACTGATGCGACTGCTTAATTTACATAAATGGGGTTTTCTGTTTTAAGAGACGGCTTTGCACCGAGCATACCCTCTACAAGTATAAGCACGGGTGCTTTTTCGGGTGAGGGGTGCACAAAAGCAATTCTCTTTGGCTCAAGCGATGCATTTCGCATTGAACAGAGCACATCGCAAAGCCTGTCCATTCTGTGAACTATAAAAAACTTGCCTCCGAACCTGAGCATACCTGCCGCCGCTTGCGTGATGTCATCAAGCGACGCAAATATCTCATGCCTTGCTGCCGCCTTGAGACCGTCGGGGTTCTGAAAGCCTGCACCCACCTTCATATACGGGGGGTTACAGGTTACGGCATCTACAGAGCCAGAGGCAATGTGATTTTTCCAGTTTTTGAGGTCGTCGTTTATAAACGACAGTCTGTCCGAAAGACCGTTGAGTTTCGTATTCTCCACGGCAAGGTCATAGGACTCTTTAAGAAGCTCTATTCCGACAATTGATGATGCCCTTGTTTTTGCGGATAGGAGCACAGGGATAATGCCGTTTCCTGTGCAAAGGTCAACCACTCGGCTGTTTGGTGATATTCTAACAAAGTCCGAGAGCACCACGCTGTCCGTACCAAAGCAAAAAAGCTCGCTGTCCTGAATGAGCCTTAGATTATTTATGCCTAAATCGTCTGTTCTTTTCATATAATTCCTCTTTAGTAACAAAAAGGACTGCAATCCAATTCGCAAGAATTGAATGCAGCCCCTTTTTGATTAAAAAAATTATTCTGCTACGGGAGCAGCTACAGGGCAAGCTCCTGCACATGCACCGCACTCGATGCATTCATCAGCATTGATTACAAACTTGCCGTCGCCTTCTGTGATAGCATCTACAGGACACTCAGAAGCACAAGCGCCGCAGCTGATGCAATCGTCATTGATAATATATGCCATTTGGATACACCTCCTTAATATCATTAAAATATATTGCTATTATATTATAAAAAATACAGAAATTCAAGTCTTTTTTACAATATAATTAGTCTTCCAGTCCTTTAAGCTCCGCAAAATCTATTTTTTCTTCTTCTTTTCTTGCGCCTTTCTTAAGGATTTTGAGGTCTTTTGTCTTGTATTCCTTAACGGTCTTTTCCGCTTCGCCAACGGCAACAAGGGCAACACCCTTTAAGACATTGACCGAGGTAACTGTTCCCTTGCCGTCAGGAGTTTCTACCAGTGCACCTGCATTGGGGCAATTTTTTGCAAGTGCCTCGTAAACCGCCTGCTCGTTTTTGAGACAGCACATAAGTCTTCCGCAGGTTCCCGAAATCTTGGTGGGGTTTAAGGAAAGATTCTGCTCCTTGACCATCTTGATTGATACAGGGTCAAAGTCTCCCATGTATGAATTACAGCAAAGAACTCTTCCGCACACACCCAGACCGCCAATCATTTTTGCCTGATCGCGCACACCTATCTGTCTTAATTCTATTCTTGTCTTGAAAACTGCCGCAAGGTCTCTTACAAGCTCGCGGAAATCTATTCTGCCGTCTGCAGTAAAGTAGAAAAGTATCTTGTTGTGGTCAAAGGTATATTCAACATCAATGAGCTTCATCTGGAGACCGTGCTTTTCTATTTTCTTTTTGCAGATTTCAAAGGCTTCCTGCTCTTTCATTTTGTTGTTTTCTACTGTTTTGTCGTCCTCGGGGGTTGCAATTCGGAGTACCTTTTTTAAGGGGGATACGATTTTGTCGTCCTCGACTTCCTTTGAGCCGATAACTGCAAGCCCGTATTCTATGCCCCTTGAGGTCTCAACCACAACATGTGTTCCTGTTTCTATATCAAAATCGCATGGGTCAAAATAATATATCTTGCCCATCTTCTTAAAGCGAACTCCTGTCACCTTTGTCATTTTATTATTTCCTTTCTGCATCTTAATAAAAGAAGCGTAACTGCCATCATAAAGTTTCCGTTTTTGCCTCTTTCCTTCTGTTCCTTAATTATTTCGTTCCATATGTTATATGCTCCGCGTTCGTTTAGCTTTGCTGATATGGTATTTATATAATTTGCTTTGTCCTTATTGATGATTTCAAGTCCCGTTTTTTGCATATATATGTCTCTTGAAAGAGACAGCATTACAGAAAAAATTTCTTCCCTGTCAGCCTTTAGCTTATCCAGCACCGATGCCGATTCGTAGGGTGCATATGGCTCGGTTGACAATGCTCCGAAAAATGCATCCGAAACCGTGTCTCTCATCTCCCTGTAATCTTCATCGCCCGAAAGCTTAAGAAGTCTTCCTGGGTTTCCTCCGCACATTCCGATTTCATAATCCGAAACGGGCGATATCCTTTTGAGAACATCTGCACTAAGGGGTGATAGCTCTGTAATAACAGACCTTGACGCTATTGTCGGAAG
>JAZREC010000167.1:0-4429 GCA_045660605.1 Clostridia bacterium | reverse complement strand
CAATTAGAAGTCCACACAGTCCTGAACAGGTATATGAAAGACCTGCGGGAAGTGTAATCCGTAAACCTATGACAAATACACCGACAGATAGAAGGAGACATTGGAAAGAAGATTTGCAATGATACTTGAATCTGTATTTCTGCTTTGCAATCAAGAAGCATGACAACATGATTGAAACTTCAATGAGTGCATCCATAAACCAAGCAATCGTGCCTAAGATTGCCAGAATAGACAGAAACATTGATGTCTTGTATAACTTAACAATGCTCATTTACTTTTTCTTCTTTTTGAAACGAGAGAAGAACCCTTTGATTGCCTTCATGTCGTTTTCGGCAGCATCGTCATCGCCGAATACGAAGAAAGGGCAACCACTCGTGTCCCAATCCCAGTTGTTCTTAGGTCTTTCCGAATCTTTCAACTCAGTAGCTTTCTTTTCATCCATAACCTTATACCTCCCCTGTATTTAGTATACAAATACATCGTGACTACGAATAACTTGTAATCAATCACACCGACTATGTTTGCATAGAATGAATAACCGTAATCGGTGGAGAATCCTCCAAACTTTGCAATAACAAACAAGCTCCCGTAGAGACACATCACAATGTAGATGAAGATCGTATCTACAACCGCCCACCATCGGTCTTTCCGGAATAGTAGAGGAAAGGCAAATATCAGAGCGCAATCAAAGATGGATTGAATTGCGCCAGTGGGAAGAAAACCGATGGCTGCGGTCTGTAGAACGGCTATCAAAGTGCACAGAAAGAAGTCTTTCTTGGTGAGCATCTTATAAATGAATACCAATTCAAACGCTTTCAGTGCTGCTTTAACAAGTTTACTTATAACTGAATTCGGTTCAGGGATTTCAACATTTGCTGCAAACCAGTCCAAACCGAACAGGTGTAGCAGGAACGCTGCACTTGTCAATATGACAAATAGATAGAACATTCCTGCTACGAGTGTGCTCTTAGAATCCATACATTGCTCTGATGGCTGCTGCTCTGTTTTCATTTATTTCTGGTTAAGAAGCTGCAAATATCTTTCATAAGTCGGATTGCCTTTGAGAGCATCTGCAGAATAGTTCGCCAGAAACTTATCCGCCTTTTCTTTTTCTTCAACGGTGATTTTACCGTCTTCTAAGAACGAATCAATTCTGGATACAATTTCCTCAATTGCTTTCTCCTCTTTTTCAGCTTCTTTCTGGTCGATTTTAGCGACCACTTTTTGAAGCTGTTCAGCAACTTTAACGGCTCCTTTAGAGGAAATTTCGCCATCGAAAATGTTAGAATGAGAAACGACCGAGCGAAAAGTTTCGCCAAGTTTAGTCGCTTCAGCATTACCAAATACTTTCTCAAAGCAGAGATAGATACCCGTAGCCGTCACGCCAGCAGCAACCACAAAATGAGGGTAGAATACTCCACCAAATACATCACACAAAGCCCACATCTGAACAGCTGCAAGGGCGATGCAAGTAGCTACGCCAAGAATAAGATTTGTCGCCGTTTTTACCTTTGCTTCTTTGATTTTTGCAGTCAGAGGTTTATACCATTTCTTTACAAAAAACATTTCTGCAAAGACAAGCAGGGTGCAAAGGACATAAAGAACCCAACGGTTCGCCATAAATTCCATGATCATGATTTTTCTCTCCTTTAATCGTTAATATTCGTGTTATCCACGAGTTTGCTTACGCCAAGAATAAAGTTATCGTAATTCTTTTTCACTTCATCGGTTGCGGTATTGATGACACTTTCCTTGTGTACCGCAATCGCCAATTCGGTTTCAGCACGATATTTTTGGATTTTCTGGTCTCTCTTTGCCTGAATTGCAAGGATTTCTTTGTCCGCTTCATCTCGTGCCTGTGCAATAACTTTGTCCCTCTGACACTCCATATCCAATTTGTACGGAGCGTGTTTGAGTTCGATTGCTTTCTGGACTTCTCTGTCAATCGTTGCTTTACGCAAGCTGGTGAGCGTGTCCAAGAATTTTGTGCATTCGTTTTTGAATACCATTTTAGTCTCCTCCTTTTAGTCTGTTTCTGCGGTTGAAAATGTTACATCTGGTTCAAGTTCAGGGACAACTGGTTCAACAGCTTCAGTTGCTTTCAACTGCAAAACTTCAATCGCTTCTGCAATCGTTTGCTTTTTGATGTCCAAGACTGCCAACTCCGCAGCAATTTCGCTTTCAACTTCATGTCTTACACTTTCGGTCAACTTAGCGATTCTTTCTGCTACGATGGAATTAACATCTTTTGACAACGCAGCCGTGTGCTGTGCTTCGAGATTGTCATAGAACTTTTTCAATTCAATCAGCATTGTTTTACCTCCTATATTATTATATTCTGAACGAGTCAGAAATTACCGAAGATTATAAAATATTTTCTTCAATTGGTATCAAAATGTTTGTTTCTTCATAGAAGTACAGAGCACCCTCAACATCAATTGCTTCAGAGTACACTTCATTCGTACCGATTTTCTGGATATAATACCCCTCGTCCGAATAGGTTTTGTAAAGAAACACTCCGTCTTCTCTTACTCTAAAAAACTCTCTTTTAATCATTCTGTTGCCTCCACGATTTTACTTGCATATTCAGACCAATTCGTTGCCGATTTATAAGCATCTCCGCAACCAGCAGGGACGGTGATTTGTGCGTAATCAGAGATTCTATTGAAAATAGCGGTTCCAATTGTCGGCGGTGTCTCTGACAACATGATTATATTGGATAACTTTCCACAATTAGAGAATGCATAATTTCCAATACTCGTCACGCTGTCGGGAATAGTGATACTTGTTAAAATATCACAGTGTCCGAACGCGTCACCGTCGATAAAAGTAACACCGTTCCCTATCGTTACACTCGTCAAGCTGGTGCAATAATAGAAAGCCTTAGAACCGATAGAAGTTACGCTGTCGGCAATAATAACACTCGTTAACTTCTGTTTCCAATAGAACGCCTGGTACCCTATCGAATTAACAGGCAAGCCTCTATAATAACTCGGAATTACAATGTCGGTGTCCGTCACCGTGCCTATACCGCTTACGCTGTAACTTGCATTGTCGCTGTTCAGCGTATAAGCAAACGCAGGTGGCGTGAAGTATTTCGCCGTATAATCTGCTTCGCCCGTAACCGCTACAATATCGGGAACCCAGCCGTTGAACGAAGAGTCAGGGTCACCAGAAGGGTCGGTAGGAACACTGCCTTGATATACAGGAATTGAGCCATAAGGAACCATCCCAGTATCAAGTAAAGTGCCATCACTATTCAAGAAAGTAATGCGATAAGGTCTTGGAAGTTCATTGAACACTGCATAATAGTTGATATTTGCTTCACCAGCTAAACCAAGAGAAGGAACAACATTCACGCCGTCCAAGCTCCAGCCTGCAAAGTGATATTCTTTTTCCACCGTGCTTTCCTTTTCAGGAGTTCCGGGCGTGAATATCATTTCGCCAGGTGCACGAACTTGTTCGCTGAAAAGAACATCACCTACATAGAATTTAATTTTGACACCGAGAACATCGTATACAAGATTGATTTCAGGGTATCTTGTTTTAATCTCCTCAACATCATCAAGAGTAATAGAATGAATATGGAAAACACCACTGAGAATTGCTTTGTCGGTGTTGGTATTGTTTTCGTCAATACCACCCACACCACTGAGCTTATCCAATACTTCAAATATTTCACTCGGCGTATTGAAATTCCAATAGAAACCGATGAGGCGTACACGAGACAAATTTTGACTATTCAACAAAACATTCTTCGTGAGTGTATCAATAGCAGTATTGACATTTTCAACAACAAGCGTAGATACATTCGCCACTCCGTCCATCGTGATGTTTGTCAACAAAGGCTGATTTTTCACAGTCAAGTTCGTGATAGTCGCAGGAAGCGTCATCGTTTCCAAGTTACCACCTTCAGCGAGCTTTACAGCGGTCGTAGAAGTGCCTGTTGCATAGATTTCTTTGATGTTTTCGCAACCACTCACATCAATATCCTGCGTAAGGTTCGGGCAATTTCTTACATCTAAATAGGTAAGAAGTTTGTTGTTACCAATATTCAAGGAAATCAAGTTTGTGTTGGAATAACCTGCCTGAGCATTACCGACGACAAGTCTGGAAAGTTTGGTCGCTCTCGATACATCCAAAGTACCAACATATTTGTTTGACAAATCGCCCAAATCCTTGATATTAGATGCACCATACAAGGTGGTTTCTTTGTCGTTAAGGTCTGCTCCCTCACGAGCTTGCAAAATCGTTTCCTCTTCGGCGTTTGCTCTTACCTTAATCAACTCTGCGTTTGCACCATAGCGAACACTCAAATACTGTGCGATAAAGCTCTTCAAAATGAATTTACCATTAAAAGGAATAACCAAATCAGCCGTAGGACTATACAAACGCATCGAAATGTAGTCACTTGCGTAATCACTTGCTT
>JAZREC010000166.1:0-9614 GCA_045660605.1 Clostridia bacterium | reverse complement strand
AATGGGAGTGCCGGTCAGCAAGAGGCGGCGGTAGGCAGGGGGAGCCAATCCGGCTTTCGTTCTCGCCGCTTTCGGGTTCTTCATGTAGTGAGCCTCGTCAAAGACGATGAGGTCGTACTTGAAGTTGGTCGGAAGTTTGGAGGCTCCCTCGTATGAGAGTATATCGAGGCAGAGAGCAGAGTCCAGCCATTTATCGAGTTCGTGCTTCCAGTTCAACCGGAGGGAAGCGGGGCAGACGATGAGAGCCGTGAACGGCTTTGTCAGGTTGATATAATGGGCAACCTGAATCGTTTTGCCGAGACCGGGTTCGTCCGCAAGAATCGCATCGTGGTCGAAGGAGATGAGTCTTTCGACACCTTCGATTTGGTATGGGCGAAGTTTGTTTTTTGTTTGCATTTTTGGATTACCTTTTGCTAAATTTTATGCTTTACTATATAGCCGTAAGGTATTTTTGCAAACAAAAAAATAAAAAATCCCTTCATTTTGATATTGCAAAATGCAATAAATAAGACCCGGTAGATATACTATCTACCGAGCCTCGGAGAAAAAAATAATTAAAAACTATTCGATAAGGTTCAGCTCTTTCGTGTAAACATATTGCAGAGCCAAGCCGAAGGTCATTTTGCCCTTGTACTGCTCTTTAAACATAGTTTCATTAGCCTGTTCGAGAATCTTAAATGCTTGTCTATCAGAGAGTTTGCCCGCCCGATAGTCATAGCAGAAGGTAGGAGCGTCTCGCTCAATCATATTGACTTGAAAAAACAGCTTAACCACCCCGTCGAGCCATCCCTCCCGTGGCATCTGGGTATGCCCAACTGCCGCATAGACAAGGGCTTGCAAACGCTCCATACTGTGTGGTTTTGTTTTTCCCACTATCAGAAACATCGGATGGGGTGTGGGGTTTTCAACCTCGTACATGAGTTGGGAGAATGTCGTATCAAAGACTCTTGCCAGTTGCAGAGTCGTTGCCATAGTCCAATGCTTCTTCCCGTTAAATATCTCACTCACAGTAGGTTGCGACAAACTTAAACACCGAGCCAACTCGACCCCGCTTATATTCTTTACCTTCATCGCCTTCTGTACCAACTTCGTAAGCTTGGCATCGTAATCAAGCCAAGCATCCTTATGTTCATCCTTTGCCATACAGCACCTCCTTTGCTTATATATTATAATATAGCATACTATTCGCATTTTGCAAATATTTTCAAAAAATTTTATAACCTCCCCTTGATTTTTGTAAAAAGCAAACTATTTTATGTTTTTAATTAGCCAAAAGCTATACAACCCTAACCCTTAAAGGAGGAAAAATGAAAACACAAAAAGCACCGTCCGGTCTGCAATCCAAAATCTTACGCAGACTCACCAAGAAATTCGGAACTGCAGAACGCCCGAACCCGATTTGTCAGACAGTCGTCTGTCAGATTTTCACCGGTCGTCGCCGTGCCACCCCTGAACAAGCGGTAATGCTGGAGCCTGTACTCAACGAACTCGGCTACGCCATTTCCAAGTTCGATATGGTATTCGCCTATGTCAAAGACCAGCCGCTTCTCGCTCTGGATAAGACTCGTCAGGAACAGGAGGTGTCAGCATGATTATAGGGTACATTATCCTTCTGGTCGCAGTCGTAGCAGCCATATCAATCAGCGTCGACCAAATCTATCACGCGGGCTACACCAAAGGTTACAATGACGGTCTTGACGTAGCCGTCGAAGACATCGTCGAAGCTTTCGGATTGGAGGAAAAGAAATGATTTACGCTATTGACTTTGACGGTACTATCGTCGAAAACAAATTCCCGGAAATCGGAGAAATCAACCCCGAGGCCTTTTATTTTATCCGAAAATTACAGGACAGAGGCGACAAATGGATTCTCTACACCATGCGTGAGGGCGAAAGATTACAGGAAGCCGTAGACTTCCTCAATGCTTTCGGAATCGCTCCTGACGCTGTGAACGATAATTTGCCGGAGCTCTGCAAGGCTTTCAAAAACAACCCCCGTAAAGTCTTTGCAAATGTGTACATCGACGACCATAACGCAGGAGGACTTCTGTTCTCTGAAGGGTTTGAAAAACAAGGAGAAGTGAAATGATTACAGAAAGTACAATGTATTGGATTACCCGGCTGGACAGCATCAAGGATATATCGGAGACACTGGCGGTAGTGACCGGTATTTTAGTCATAGCAAGTACACTCTTTGCGATAGGCGCCTCGGCAGCGTCCTGTGCAGACCCATCCGATGAGAGCAAGCAAACCGCAAAAACTATTCGGCGGTTCAACGCTTTTATCACCATCATATTCGTTGGGTTCGTAAGTGCTGCCGCCCTTCTCCCGACTTCAAAAGAATTTGCGGTCATTAAGGTCGTTCCCATGATAGCAAACTCCGAAGCGTTGGAGACGGTCTCCAAAGATGGAAAAGAAATTTACAACATGGGTATTGAAGCCCTGAAAAACTGGATTAAAGGAACAAAGGAGAAGTGAAATGAAAAAATTTGAATGTAACGGCTGTAAGAATCATTGTGTAGTAACAACCAACGATGATTGTTGTCCTGTAATATGCCACCTCGTATATGAGGACTGGCACGAAGTCAAAGAGGAATCTGCCGAAAACGAAAGCCCTGAGAAAGCCTTGCTCTATTGGGTAAAAAAAGGTGCCATTGGCTACAACCACAAGCAACAGTGGTACTTTGAGGTTACAAAGGTCACCGGAGTATGGGTCGATATTAAGTATCTTGATACCGGCAGAGGTGCGACCTACAGTTACCCCGAGATATGGGAATGCTCCGAAGCAAAAAAGCGTCCATTTTACGATAAGGAAATGCAAAAGTTGGTCGGGAGAATATTTACAAACGCTGCTGGAGATGTGAGTATCGCTACCGATTTTGATGGCCAAACTAACACATTATATATTCGTGGTGCATGGTTCAATAGGAAAGTATTGGCGGATAGTGCTTGGTTGCTTGACGGCAAGCCATGCTATGTGCTGGAACATCTCGTAGATGGGGAGTGGGTACGATGAAAATAAAAAAATTTGAGGTAACTATTGCAATTCCGGACGATAAAGAGCATGAATACATAAATGCAAAGTGCATAACAGAAGGCTTCAGATTTAACCCCGATGACTTTGGTGTAGAATACTGTTGTATCGAGGTTAAGGAGATTAAAAAATGAAAACTAAAACCTGCGGGGAGTGCAAGTGTTTTTCCGACAACCGTTGCAATCTGCACAATAATCAGTATATTTTCGGGGACAGACCGTCTTGCAAAGACTTCAAACAGGAGGCGAAAGATGAGTAAAAGAAGTTGTGAATATTGTAGATACTTTGGAGATGGTTGTCGTTGTAGAGCCATGGAGAGACAAATCACATCTTCAATTCTGTTTGAAAGAGGATGTCAGCATTTTGAGGAATTAAAACAAACCGTCTTTGATAAAATAACCGAGAGCGTGGAAGCGTTGGCGGAGAATCTCGTATTTTGGGAGGGTGGTTGGACAAGTCGTTTTATAAAGTTTACAACTACCAATCATGAAGACGCCATCGCCGCAACGGTCGAGGAACTGAAAAAGGAGTGGAAAAAATGAGTGAAGAAATTATCGGCTTGTCACTTGGTGTTGTTTCGGACAAACTTACACCGGAGCAAAAAGACAAAGCCAACCGTGCGTTGATGCACGCCCAACAGAAGCATATAACCAAAATCAAAAAACAAAGGAGAAGAAGGAAATGAACAGACTTGAAACAGCATACAGATACGCAGATATGGGGATTCCGTTGTTCCCCGTAACACAGGACAAACTCCCTGCCATTAAGCAATGGGAGCAACAGGCAACCACAGATAAGGAGCAGCTCGCAAAGTGGTTCCATGAAAAGTTCATAGGCGGATGTAACTTCGGCTGCTGTCCGGGTCGGGCGGGGCTTATCGTCATTGACACCGACCGCCACAGCCCCGAACAGGACGGAGAGGAATCCCTCAAGAAGTTACAGGAGGAGTTCGGCGGAACTTTCCCTGAAACCTTTACAGTTCGTACACCTTCCGGTGGTATTCATCGGTATTATAAGGCGTCCGGCTACCGTTCCAAAAATAAGTTCCGCCTCGCCCTCGATGTCAAGTCAACCGGCGGGTATGTCGTAGCCGCAGGAGCAGTCTCCCCGAAGGGAGAATATACCATAATCAGGAACTCCCCGTTTGCGGACGCTCCTGAATGGTTCCTGACCGCATACAACAAAAAGGTCTCCGATGTCAAGAAAGATACGACCTTCGCATACAACACAATCGTCTCTCCCGACAGCGAAGAGAACATTGACCTCGCAATCGGCATTATTCAGGACTGGCCCTTCGCCATTGAGGGAGAGCGGAACTCACAGCTCTATATGCTCATGCGTGAAATCTGCAAGTGCGGTGTTACCATATCCAGAGCATTGGAACTGTACGCAGAGTACGGCATAGATGTCATCGGGCTTGACGCAGACTCCTCCGAAGTTCAGGCGACAATCAAGTCAGCTTACGGCGACATGTCCGACTTCGGAAGCGAAAGCTACGAGGTCAACATGCACAAGCTCGACCATTATTTTGATGTCGTGGAGTCCGAAGACGAGCCCGCCGTATTCGGTACAGACTGGACTCAACTCGAACAGCGTAAAGTCCCTGAACGCCGCTGGTTCATTAAGAACTGGCTCTCCGCAGACAAGGGCTATACAGTCCTCTTTTCGGGTCAGGGCGGAACGGGTAAATCCTGCCTCATCCTCGACCTCATGCGTTCACTCGCCACAGGAGAGGCATGGTGCGGCAAAGAGGTTCTCCGCGGGGCGAAGTGTATGTACATAAGCTGCGAAGAGTCAGAGGAGGAACTCGCCCGCAGAATCCAGTACAGGGTCAATCTCGGCAAGCGTGTCCCCGAAAACATCATCCGTGTCGTCTCCCGTCTCGGCATGGATAACCTCCTTTGCACCGTTGACAAGTCAGGCAAACTCCGCCCGGAGAAGTTCTACCGTGAATTGAAACAGGGCGCAGAGGACTTCTTCGGCAACGACGGCGGAGTCCTTATTCTCGATACACTTTCGGACATTTTCGGCGGCGATGAAAACAACAGAAATCATGTCTCACAATTCGTTAAGTTTTTACTTAATAAATTGGGTCAAGATTTGCGAACTACAATAATTGTATTGGCTCATCCGGGCAAAAGTAACGCAGGATTTTCAGGCAGTTCGGCATGGGAGGGCTCGTTCCGTTGCCGTTGGGAAATCGGTTACGCCAAAGATGTTTCCGACGGTCTTTTGAAGTTCACCCTCGCCAAGTCCAACACAAGCAAAGCCGGAGAGTATGTTTTGCTTCAGAACAAGGACGGCGTAATGCAGCAGGTGTCAGAAGCCCAACAGGATGATTGGGCGAAAAACGCTCTCGTCGAGCTTATTGACGAAGCGTACCAATCAGACAATCCCTTCGGGAGAGGCAGTCGTTCATCCCGTCCCATTGAAAAGGTCAAGGTCGGGGACATCTTCGAGGAACGCACTCTGACGGAAGAGGAGATTTCAGACCTTGTCGCAGAGATGTTGGCAGAGGGTTTGATAGAGGTGCATAAAAACGGTGAGGGACGTAACGTATTAAGGAGCGTCAGGCAATGATACGGAGTTGTACGGAGATAAATCTGCTAACCTCAAACAAAAACAGCGTGTTGAGGTGAGCGGTATGGGGTATGGGTGGGTATGTACCCCCTATAAGGGGTACTATATACCCTACCCATCATACCTATTAGCTCCTCGGACACGTCACTTTTGAGAGATAATTTTTGAGGTGAAACAAGCAATAAATAGGAAATTTTACATGAATTTTGAGGATTTTAAAATTTTGGCGATTGACCAAGCCACCCGGACAGGGTTTGCAATTTTGGATGGAAACAGCGGTGAGGTCGTCGAGAGCGGTGTTTGGGATTTGGCTGACAAGAAGCGGTCAGGGGAGTCCAGAGGCATGAGGTACATCAGGTTTGAGAAGCGTTTGGAGGAAGTTCAGGCAAAGTATCAGGTCAAAATTGTGGTACACGAGCAGACTTTGCAGAGGGGCGGTGCGGCGACGGAGATTGCTAACGGGCTCAAGGCGTTGGTATTGAAGTTTGCAGCGAAGCACGAGGTTGAGGTAACGTGTGTTCATACCACGGAGCTCAAGAAGTTTGCGACCGGCAGGGGCAATGCGGACAAGGCGGATATGATTGAGGCTTGTGTTCGTAAAACTTTGGTGATTCCGACGGACGACAATGAAGCGGACGCTATTTTGATTGGGTTGTGGGCTGTGGATAAATTTGGAAATGCCTGAAATTTGGGCGGAAAGGGCGTTGTCGTTGCGATTGTGGTCTTTTGGCTATCATTTAGCGGATTTAGGGCTTATCGTGATGAGAGAGCTGTTTCCGTTGAAATTTCGATAGGCGAAAAAGGCGTAAAAAAAGCACTCCGGGCGGTTGGCTCGGAGTGCTTTTTGTGTTTTAGCGGTTGGCATATTTTTGGATGTCGGGATTCCCTCCCCTGCTCATGGAGCTATTGCCGCAGTCGCCTGATTCAGGCAATCGCTTTTCGTATTCCTCCATGAAGCTTTGCAGTCCGTCCGTCAATAGCCGCAGACGGGCTAAATAGCGGGCGTTCGGCTCCCTGATTCCTGACAAATAAGCCCGGTGGGACGCCACCGTCATGCCCGTGAAAAATTGGAGTTGGGCGTGGGTAACTTTCATCTTACTTAATTTTTTACTTAATTTTTTTAACTCTGTTAATTTTTCGCTTTTTGCCATATTGTTGTAAGCCATGTAAAGCAGTTCATCGGCGTACGCTTTCGCCGCTTTTAACTCACTGTCATACACCTGAACGCACTCCGCACAATACCGTTGGTACTTCAGTCGGTAAGGCTGCAACTCCCCCGGTGCTTTCGCCGGGGGGTTGACATAAATTTTGCCCGTTTGTGTGTCCCTGATTGTTTTTATATAGTGAGTCATACTGCTGCCTCCGCTTTTTTCTTTGCGCGCCACGCTTTGGCGCGCTGCTTGTTTCTTTCAGCAATTTCAGGACGCTGGAGGTACTTTTTCATGTACTCCCGCATATATTCCCGCTTCCTTTCAGCAATCTCAGGACGCTGGTAGTACTCTTGCATATACTCCCGCTTTTTTTGTTTTTTCTTTTCTTCGTCCGTCTGTTTTTGCGGTTGCTTTTTCGGTTCTTCGGAGGGAGCAGTTTCCTCCGTGTTTTTGAATTTCTCCAAGACAGTCTTTACAGCGGGGTACATCGGGTTGTAGTCCTTCGGCAACTCTTCGATAAGTCGGAGCAGCTCGGAGCAAACTTCGATAAGCCGCCCTTCCTTTTTGGAGACAGCAATTTCGTGCGGACTGCTGAATATTTTGGCGTCGTCGACTGCCGTGGTCGCTCCTTCCGTCGTTTCAATGGTGTACAATACACGCATGTTTCATACCCCGATATTAATGTCCGTTACAATACACTCATCGAAAGTATGAAACTCTGACGCGTTGATTGCCGCCATATATGGTACATCCCCGATTTGAAATTTTGTTGCAATTCTCATTCTGTTTACCTCCTTAATAAATAGTGTTTATAACTTCATACATCCGGACATGTTCGGTGTCCTTTTGTTCCCTTATTTTTGCCATTTGCTGCAGCGCAAATTCAAGTCCGTATTCCCCGGCAATAGCCCCGCAAATCTCTATATGCTTTTCGCCCTTTTTCGCACGTGCAATAACATAGCTAACGCCTTTTTTCGGTTTTCTTTCAATTTTCATTTGTTTTGTCTTCTATTTTTGTTTGTTATTGGCTGTCTCATCAGTACCCGCCCGCCGCGGCGGATAGACGGGCGTTGCCGCCCGTTTCGATTTTATCGGACTGTCAATAAATAACAGTCCTTTTTGACATACCGCATAGCATACCCTAAATGATGGAGAATTGATTCCATGCAGTTAAAGCCGCACGCCCCGTCAAGATATGCTTGGCAGTTTTTAGAGTATCTTTTCTGGTGTTTTTTCGTTTTTTCGTTCCAGAAATACAGCCCGTAGAATTTTGAACTGTCAAGTTTTTTCAATTCATCGGAAAACACATCCTTAATCCAGCCGGAAAATGCCGCCCCCCTCATGTCATACCCGCCGCCGTTGACGGCGTATTTTGTTTTTTGCCCTTCGACATATACCCGGCAGATACCATATCCGTAGGTAGTATGCCCCCGGCTTACACTCCATTTAAATTCAATCACTTTTTCAAGTCCGATTTTTTCAAGTCTTTCTTTTTTGCTTTTCATTTTGTTTTGTCTCCTTTTTTGTTTGTTATTGGCTGTCTCATCAGTACCCGCCCGCCACGGCGGATAGACGGGCGTTGCCGCCCGTTTCGATTTTAGAAAATATTTCCGTTTTCGTCAAATTCATAATCGTTCATTTCAAGTCTTTCAAGTATAGCGTCTTCACTTGTTAAATATTCATATTCCGCTTGTAAGTCTTTGAATATGCCTTTTGATAATTCAATTATCAAATTTTTAACAGCAATCTCAAGTCTTGCTACAATTTTTAATAGGCGGTTCCATGTCGCCCGGGTATAACCGTCATATATTACAAAAAATGTACTATATTCATGGTAGTAATTGCTATTATGTGTAAGTTCAGAATATATGTATCCTTGCTCTTGTAACGCTTTTATGCAGTTTATTTCCCTTGTTGAAAAATTGAGTTTTTCGGCAAGCATTGACAGATTAATATCTTTTGAAATAAAGCAAGCCCCGTCGCCCTGACTCCAAAAACCTGAAAAATATATTTTCACATCTTCAAAACCGTAGCTTTTCAAATCTTCAATCCATTTTTCATAAACGGCGTCATACCACCCGTCGAAGTCAACATTTATATCATGATAATTTTGTAAAACTTTTTCTTTTAAATTTTTGTCCTTTTTTACGTCTTCAATGCTGAAAACTTCGTACATTTTTGTTGCTATTCTCATTTTATCACCTCAAAAATCTCTGATTTTATATTTCGTGCTATACTTTCAACCGGGAGTTTGTCCCATGCTTTTTTATTAATTCCAAAAGCAGCGTTTAAATGTCTGCCGGTTGTAGCACTCCAGCCGTACCGATATCTATGTATAATCCCGTCCGGCGTTTGTCCTGCAACAATGGTATTATATGACTTGAGATAGCGGACGCCGTCAACAATTACGGTGTATGCTTTACCGTAAAAACTTTTACGGCCGTCGGCGGTTGAAAGTTCAGTTAATGTAACATTTTCTTTGTAATTCATTTGAATTTCCTTTTGTTTGTGTTATAGTATTTTTAAGGGGGAGGCGGTCGCCCGCCTCCGGATTTTGATTAAGGGCTTGTTGTTATGGCAATTTTATTCCCATGTCAGCAAGCTCTTTTTCTGTGTACTTTTGCAGCAAATACGACTTTGTGCAAAAAAGCAAGCACATCAAGTCAATCAATGAATTAATCAACTTTTTCACGCTTACACCTCCATTTTTGCTATCTTCATAAATAGCAGTAATTCAACTCTGAATTATACCGCCGTAAACCTTTGATAGCTTTTCGGGTTTACGCTAACTAATATATCGCTATTTGCTATTTTGTCAAGTGTAAAACATTATCTGGCGCAATTTTTCGC
>JAZREC010000165.1:0-1928 GCA_045660605.1 Clostridia bacterium | reverse complement strand
TATTTGGCGAAAAAAATTGTATAATTAAATATATACAATATTGGAGGTGTCCGGATGTTAAAAACAAAAAATAATTATACAAAAGCAATGCCGTATATGTCCGGCCACAAAGAGGCGGACAATTATGTTCCGATTATCGTTTCGGTAACTGCAGTTATATGTACTATATTGATCGTAACAGCAATTCTTCTTATAAGAAGTCTGCCAAAGGAAGCTTTTCTGGATTTTATTCCGTCTCCCTCGCACGAAAGCACAGAGCTTAAAGGCTGTGTCTATCCTCAGCCTGACGAAGATATTCGAAAAAAAGCGGACAGACTTCGTGAAATACGATACGAAGAATATCTTGAACATGTTTATACTCCGAAAGAGAGCGAAATGGATAATGTATATGTATATGACAATCACAAAAAATGCTATCTGACCTTTGATGACGGTCCAAGCTCTGTAACACCTAAGATACTTGATGTCCTCGAAAAGTACAAGGTAAAGGCTACATTTTTTGTAACGGGTGACAGAGTTATTGCAAATCCCGAAATCGCAAAACAGATAGCAAAAGGCGGTCATACAATCGGCAATCACTCATATTCGCATCAGTATGACAGCGTATACGGCTCGCCCTCAGGCTTTGAAAGAGAGGTTGCAAAATGCAAAAAAGCCATAGACGATGCCCTCGGACAAAGCTATGACAATCTTGTGTTCCGTTTCCCCGGAGGATATGACAGTCTGAATGATGAAAGCCTTAAGGCATCATACAGAAATATCTTAGGAAAAATCGGATACAAATATATAGACTGGAGCTGTCTTACAGGCGACAGCAACACCACAGAGCCAACGGCTGAGTATCTTATAGATACACTCAAATCCACCATAGGAAGCTCTGTTACGGGTGATATTGTTGTGCTTATGCATGACTCTCCGACAAAAGAAATTACTGCAAAAACTCTTCCTAAAATCATAGAGTATCTTTATGAAAACGGATACGAGTTTGATATACTAAAAAATTAGCTTGAAGAAAAGCATTTTTCTTCAAGCTAATTTAATTTTATTATCCGAAATATATAGTATGTTCAGATGTGTTTTTTTGTCCCTTTTCCACCTTAATAATTCCGTCCTTTTTAGTAAAGTCATAATCATGGTCTACATGGTCGGGAAAGCCCCTCCATGGTTCAAGGCATAGGAAGCCCGCATTTGGCTCATGCCATATAAGGAAATAATCAAAATCAGGGAAATCAACTCGTACCCTGCGGTTTGATTTCTTATGTACCAAGGTTGCAGAGTGTACACCCATGTTTTTGAGGCAGATTGAGTCAAGGTCAAAATATTTTTCCTTGATATCAAGAACCTTGCTTTTTTCTGCCAGGGTAAGTATCTTGCCGTTGATAAGAGGACCGTCAAGAAGATATGTATCGGGGGCAACTTCGCATGGGAATTCCACCGCATATTCCTCAACACCCTCCGGTGTGGCATATGCCTCGTGGCATCCTACGGAATAGTACATATCGCCGTTTCCCTTATTTGTAACTGCATACTCCACCCTTACGGCATTGCCTTTAAGCTCAAAGGTCACCTCAAAGTCAAATGAGAACGGATACATCTCCATAGTCTCTTTTGTGTCTGTTATATACAGAACAAGCCTGGTATCCGAGTGCTCACGAATGCTGTAATCCATCTTCTGTGCAAAGCCGTGTGCACGAAGCTTATATTCCCTGCCCTCATAGACATACTTTCCGTCCTTAAGAGTTCCTCAAATAGGGAAAAGTACGGGTGCACTCTTCTCCCAGTATGCAGGGTCTCTGTCCCATATATATTCAACATTATTTTTGTCCTTGACGCACTTAAACTGAGCACCGTATGTGTCTATCTCCACATTAAGAATGTCATTTTTGATAGTAAGTATTGCCATAGTGTATTTCCTCCGTGCCTGAATT
>JAZREC010000164.1:0-13200 GCA_045660605.1 Clostridia bacterium | reverse complement strand
AGAATGAACAGAGAAGCAGAGCGTAAGAGGTTGGTGGAGTTAAAAAGACAATTTGTAGAAAATTTTGATTGTGGAGATTGTCAACCCGAAAACGAAAAATGTCGAAAATGTTTAAGTGAAAAGGAAGCCGACCACCTTCTTGACAACGGCATTGTTGTTCCGCCTGTTAAGGTGGGGGATGTTGTGTATGCACTATGGGAAACACCTACACTATATACAGAAACAGAATATGTCCTATATAGTGCAGAAGTGAAAGAGGTCTCTCAATGCAAGAGAAACAATAGGCTTGTTCTTATATATAAACTTGAACCGACTTCATTTAGAGGGCGAATAAGAGAATTTTTTGACTATGATTTTGGCAAAACAGTATTCACATCAAGAGAAGATGCACTAAAGGCACTTGAAGGAAAGGAAGATGAGGGGAAATGTATCAAGTAGATTGCAATGTGTATTTAACATTAAAAGGAAAACCCAAAGGGAAAATAGATAGTATTGCTTGGCTTTTATTAAATGTTTTTGGTTGTAAATTTTGTGAAAGTTGCAACGAAAACCCTTGTGAATGTGAAGGGGATTGTTGCACAGACAGAATTGCAAACTATATCCGCAAAGCAGTAAAAGAAGAAAACGCCCACCCAACCGAGAAAGGCGGTGCGAAATGACATTACAAGACATATCTAATATTCGCAGATTTATTGGCGTGGTAGAGGGAATTACAATCTCTCTACCTGAGCAGGCACAATCATTGATATATGACTATATCGAGGTTATAGATGCTATTCTTGACCGAGAAGAGAAAGGCGGTGGGTCTGGTGCGTGAGATTTTGTTTAGAGGGAAGAATCAGAAAGGCGAATGGATTGTGGGCTTTTATGTCGAAAGAAACAATAAGTCGTGGATATATCCCAACGGCAACCAAATTATAAGCAGAGCTTTGGCGAGAGAGTTGAGACCATTGCATAGTATTAAAAGCACTCAAAAGATAATGAGAGAGATATTTCCAGTTATCCCCGAAACAGTAGGACAATACACAGGCTTGACCGACAAGAACGGCACCAAGATTTTTGAGGGGGATATAATTCGATATGCGGATATATACGAATACGAAATATATCTTGAAAGTCTTGAACGCCCCGAAAATTTTACTAATTGTGTTTTTGACAATATGTGGACTGTTGACAAAGTTGTTTATTGCATAGAACATGGCTACCCTGCATTCGATTTAAACAACCACGATTTTGAAACAAACGGACTTTCAGAATTAAATGAAAGTATGCAATATCATTATGAGGTAATCGGCAACATACACGATAACCCCGAACTGTTGAAAGGCGGTGAGGGGTGATGAAATGTACTTGTGAAGTGTGCGGAGCATCGACTACAGATGAACTCGAAATATTTGAAGCTATGGCAAGTGAAATTTGTCCGAATTGTCTTACCATTGGAAGTTTATATATTGAGGAAGAAGGTGCTGAGTGATGGCAAACAGTATGACATTTCCTGCAACATTTGAAGAGTTTGCAGAAGCATACAAAATCGTTGACAGCAAGGAAGTTTACACAAACGGAACGGAATTGATACCAATATTCAGAGTTAAACAATGGCTTGAACATAAAAGTGCGGAAGTAAAGCACGGGCATTGGGGGAGCCCGGTATTGATTGAGGGATTATGGTCTATCCCTTGTTCCAAGTGCTTGTATTCTACAACGATTAGAGATAAAAATTTTAGACCATTTTTTTGCTCAAATTGCGGTGCAGAAATGGATGGTTCCGACACAAATGACTGAAAGAAAGGAATACAAAATGTTCTGTGATAATCTAAAGCGATTAATAAAAGAAAATGGACTTAAGCAAAAAGAGGTTGCTATCCGAAGTCAATGCACAGAGACGGAAATATCTCTATACATAAACGGTAAGCGTATGCCTCGCATAAAGGCACTGCAAAGATTTGCAACTATGTTTGGTTGCAGTATAAGTGAGCTTTTGGCTTGAAAGGAGAAATTATGAATAAAGTTATTCCTTCAAAAGAGGTCTTGTATAAAAAATACATTGAAGAGAACAAACCTATGCACAGAATTGCAAAAGAAATGAGTATGTCTGTTGGCAAAGTATTTAATTACATAAAAAAATATAATATTCCGACAAGAGACCAAAAATCAACTTTTACTATGCAAGGACATCGATTATCACAGGAGCAGTGTATGGCTATATCAAAAAGGAACAAGGGTAGAAAATTCAGCGAGGAAACAAAAAAACGTATGTCTGATTCGGCAAGAAAAGGTGGGATAGGACATAAAAAGCAGAGAAGCGACGGATATGTTGCCATTTATTTTCCTGACCATCCAAATAGTTCAAAAGATGGATATGTGATGGAACATATTCTCGTTATGGAATGCGCAATTGGTAGGCGATTAAGCACTGAGCAATGTGTACATCATAAGAACAGAAAACGAAATGACAACAGGATAGAAAATTTACAGTTGATGACAAAGGCAGAACACAGGAGACATCATATGAAAATAAGATGGGAGGAAAAAAGAAATGCTCAATAAATTTATCTGTGTAGGCAGGTTAGCCCGAGACCCCGAGCTTAAGACCACAGGAAGCGGTGTAAGTGTTGCGAGCTTCACATTGGCGGTAAACAGAAGATTTAAGAACGCAGAGGGTAATTACGACGCAGACTTCATAAATTGTGTAGCATGGAGACAATCTGCAGAGTACCTTAGCAAGAACTACAGTAAGGGTGATATGGTGGGTATATCGGGAAGCATACAGACAAGGAACTACGAAAAGGACGGCTCAAGGATATACATAACCGAGGTAGTTGCCGATGAGATACATTATGCCGGCGGAAAAAAGCAAGCAGAAGCTTCAGCACAAACGGACGAGCCTGAGCAGGACAGCTTTATGCCGATGCCTCAGGATGACGATGTTCCGTTTTGATAGAAAAGGAGATTGCAATGTTCAGAAAATTAAGAGGCGTAAAGATACCTTATGTCGAACAGGGTATAATTTACTTTACATGTATGAACTATCAAAAGCAATCGGAGAATATGAAATCAAAGATAGTGAACCTATGCCACAATGTATGCCGAGAATGTGGAGAGGAAGCAGAACTCTATGAGAAGGCACTGTTCGAGTTTATAACAAATCAGTACATAGGCGCTTCCGGAATAGTGATGAAGTATTATGTGAGTGATAAGCTGTTATATAAGCTCCGCAGAAATTTCTATGAGAGATGGCAAACAAGTTAAATAATTCAAAATCGTAAACGCTTGGTAATACCGGGCGTTTTTTCTTGCAAAAAAATAAAATTGTCCGATAACTGACGATGCTTTTGATTTATAGTTAATAAAAGTTGCTGTATTAAAAACAAAATTCCATGTGAGGAGGTGGCAAAATTGAGAGGCAAGAAAACATCACCGGAAACTATATATGCAATCATGGCAGTATGGTCGATTACAGATAATTATTCCGAAACATCAAAAAGACTTGGTGTACCCGAAAAGACGGTTGAAACGATTGTCAAAGAGAATAAAGACAAAGAAGAGTTTGCGGAACTTCGCGGTAACGTAAGAAAGGATTTTGCCGCCAGAGCAACCGGAATTATTGATAAAGCGGTGACTCTGCTTGAAAAAAGGTTTAACAGGGCTCTTGAAGAGGAAGATGAGCTGGATATGCTCATTGATGAGATATGGGATGCAGACAAAGAAGAATTATCTCGTGAAGAAAGAAATCGAATCGTTAGCAAAATTCGTTCTATGCAGTTGTATGACATTACGGCAGTAAGCAAAACACTTGCAACATTATACGACAAAAGAGCACTTGCAAGAGGTGAATCTACAGAAAACACCAAGGTAACCTTTGAGTTACCCGAAGAGGTGAAGGAATTTGCCGGTTAAGATTGATTTAAGTACCACAAATCCAAAGCAGGCGGCTTTCTTCCGTGCCCGTGAAAGATATGTCGGATACGGAGGAGCAAGAGGCGGCGGAAAATCATGGGCACTTCGCCAGAAAATTAAATTACTTGCACTTAATTATGCAGGTATAAGGATACTGCTCTTAAGAAGAACATTTCCCGAACTAAGAGAAAATCATATAAATACCCTGCTTGTTGAGCTTAAAGGTCTTGCGGGGTATAAGGACAGCGAGAAGGTCTTTACATTTTCCAACGGAAGCACTATTAAGCTAGGATACTGTGACAAAGAAAGAGATGTCCTTCAGTATCAGGGAACAGAGTATGATGTAATTTGCATGGACGAGGCAACACAGTTTACAGAATATCAATTTGAAACTCTTACGGCCTGCCTCAGAGGTGCAAATGATTTTCCCAAGCGCTTCTACCTTACCTGTAATCCGGGCGGTGTAGGGCACGAATGGGTAAAACGACGATTTGTATCTAGGAAGTACAAGCCAACCGAAAAGCCGGAGGAATACACATTTATTGCTGCCACCGTTTTTGATAATAAGGTTCTTATGGAAAAAGACCCCGGATATGTGGATATGCTCAACAACTTAAGTGATGGATTAAAGCAAGCTTGGCGTGATGGAAACTGGGATATGCTTGCAGGACAGTATTTCAGCGAATTTGACAGAAGCGTTCATGTTATAGAGCCATTTGAAATCCCGAGCCATTGGAAAAGATACAGAGCTATTGACTACGGTCTTGACTGTCTTGCATGCTTGTGGATAGCGGTAGACGAGCACGGAAGCTACTATGTGTATCGGGAATATGCACAGCCGGATAAGATTATATCAGAGGGAAGCAAAGATATATTGGAGTTAAGCTCCGATGAAGAAATTACAGTAACTTATGCTCCACCCGATATGATGAATCGAAGTCAAGAGTCGGGAAAGAGCAAGGCTGATTTGTTTATGGAAAATGGTCTTATCCTTACAGGAAGTAATAATGACCGTGAGACAGGTTGGCTTGCCGTTAAGGATTTGCTTAAGGTATACGAAACAGATGAAGGAAAGGATAGCAGGCTAAAGATATTTAATACCTGCGTTAATCTCATAGAGCATCTGCCGGCACTTCAAGTAGATGCAAAGCATCCTACTGACTGTATGACGGAGCCTCATAACATCACACATGTACCCGATGCATTGAGATATTTTGTAATCCAATATATTTATCCGTCAAAGCCTAAGAAGAAGGAAGAGACGGATTTGACAAAGTACAGAAACAGAGTAATAAATGGCAAAAACAGAAGGAGGAGTTATTGATGCCGTATTTTGTAAGAAAAGTAAAAAGAATATGCGACATTAGAGGTTGTCGCAATACAGACTGCTTTGCTATCTCCAAGTCAAGAGAAGCTGGCAACTCTATAATTATTTGTAAGAGCTGTCTAGAGGGAGGTCTTGCTGCTACAGAAGAGCTGGAAAAGAACACTCCTGTAGTTAAAACCACGGGGCCGAGCGCTCCGCCTCCGTTGTTCTTCCATCCTGAAGTCAAGACAGAACCCGAACAGAAGGGAGCTGTACCACCCGAAGATAAACCACCTGAAGTCAAGGCACCCGCAAATGGTAAGAAGAAAAGCAAATAGGAGGTGCAGAAATGTCGAATTTGATTTTGATATGTCTGCTGTCAGCAATAGTTGTTGAGACGATGCTTGCGATTGTAATTGTTATTGTGCATCATTTTGAACGCAAAGACCTTTACACACGACTAATGAGCAGAGATCTTAGCGATTATAAAAATGCTGAAAACACCAAACCTCCCAAAGCCCCTAAGAGTGCACATAAAACCACACTTGAAAAGTGGAGAAAGGTAAGTGATGAAGCTTGAATGTGATAAACAGGTTCCTTAATTTGTTCGGCAAGGCAAATGATGGGGACGAGCATATAGTAATCGACATTGACGAAAAAGGACTTCCGCTGTACAAGGAGACCATCATAGCTTATGTAAAAGATGAGTTGGAGAGGCGAAGAGGAGAAAAGCTACCTCTCGAAAACCAATGGAATCTCAATGCTAACTTTCTTGCGGGCAATCAATACTGCGAGCTTAATCCCTATCGCGGAGAGATAGAACAGCTTGAGCCTGTATATGATTGGCTGGAAAGAGAAGCCTTCAATCAGATAGCTCCGCTTATAGAGACCCGTGTGGCAAACTTAAAAAAGATTAACCACATGATGAAGGTCAACCCAAGAACCAACGAGCTTGATGATTATGCAAAGGCGGATATATCTACGACACTTTTGCAGTACATACAGAAAACCAGTGACTTTGAGGAAAAGAAAAACACCATGATACATTGGAATGAGCTTTGCGGAAGCTGTTACTGGCTCAGTTGGTGGGATTCTCAAGCGGGTAATATCCTTGAAATGACCGATGATATTGTCCGTGGGGAAAACGGTGTTGAAGAGAGAACACAAAGAGCAGTCAAAGAGGGAAACATCGATTATGGACTTTTAACACCCTATGAGATTTTTCCTGAGAGTATATTCAAGCAGGGTATAAAGGCTCAGCACTCCATTATAGTTGAGCAGGTAAAAACAACCGAGGAAATATATGACCTTTACGGCATAGAGGTTGACGGCAGAGAGGTAGAGAGCTTTCAGCTTACACCTGTTGTATCAGGAGGAGGCTTCGGATACGAAAATACTCGTCTTGCCCTTGGCAAAACAACAGTAAAGGGTGCTGAGAAGCTCATTACCTATTTCGAAAAGCCAAGCAGACGCAGACCTCACGGAAGAATGATTATTGTCGTGGGCGACAAAGAGCTTGTGTACTATGGTGATTTGCCTTATGACGAGATACCGATTGTACAGTGTTTGTGCAGAGAGGTACCGGGGCAGTTCTTCGGAAAATCCGCTATTGAAGACCTCATTCCGAGGCAGAAGGCTTACAACGGATGTCTTAACAGAATTCACGAATACATCAAGACAATTGCCATAGGAAGATACATTGCTGAGGACGGCTCCATTGACATAGAAGAATATGAGCAGAACGGTGTTGCTCCCGGAGCAATACTTACATACAGAAAAGGAACTGAGCCTCCTACACCGATGCCAAACGGTCAGCTTCCTCAGGAGATAATGACCGAGAGATATAACCTCAAAACAGATATGGAATATGTGGCAGGTACATCACAGCTTATGGTTAGCGGCAATGTTCCTAGCGGTGTTACATCCGGTACAGCTATCAATAACCTTATGGAGATTGACAACACAAGGCTTTCTCTTACGGGAGATTATATCCGTAAATCTGTATGCGACCTTGCAAAAATGTGGCTTAAAATCAATAAGAAGTATGCGAATACTCAAAGGGTACTTGACTGTGCAGGGCTTAACAGTATAGGTCATGCGATTATGTGGTGCTCCGATGATATAAACAGCTACGATGTTGAATATACCACCGAAAATGAGCTTCTGATGAGCGAAGATGTGCAGAGAGAGAATTTCTTTAATGCCTTTAATATGGGCTTCTACACGGATGAAAACGGAAGAATTCCCCAAAGGGTAAAGCAGATGGGACTTGAGTATATGAAGCTTGGTAAATACTCCGAGCTTATGAATATGAATCAACTCCATATGCAAGCGGCACAGAGAGAAAATGCCTTCTTTGAAAAAGGCTCAATTCCAAAAGTAAGTGAGCTTGACGAGCATGATGTACACATAGAGGAGCATATGAGGTATGTGCTCCAAATGAAGTTCCAGATACTCAAATCAAGAAAGCCTGAGTATGCGGCGGCGCTTGAAGAGCACATTGCAATGCACAAGTCGGCAAAAGAGCAGAAGGAACAGGAAGAAATGCAAAAATTGCAGGCAATGCAGATGATGCAGTAAAATCCCAAACAGTTGGGAATATGAAAGGAGATTGTTTGATGAATAGTATAGACGATGCAACCAAGAGAGCAAGAGAAATGTTTGATGCGAAGGAAGAAACAGTACCTGAAGTTACCGAGGAAACCTCGACTTCTGCGGAGGAAAGACCATCTCCTGCAGAAAATGAAGGAAATGTTGATAATCAGGAGCCTGTAACACCGTCAGAGGTGCCCGGAGCAGTAGCTGAAGAGGCAATAGCTGCGGCGGAGGCGGCAACAGGTCTTGCTGAGCATAAGAACGCAGAGCTTGAAGAAGTCAATGCCAAGATGGGTGCTATTATGGAGCAGAATGAACAGCTTCGCAATACCATAGAACAAATGTCAGCACAGCAGGCGGAGGCAATTACAGAGAAAATGCTCGAGCCTCCCACACTTGACACAGAGAAGCTGCTTTATGCAGATCCTGCTGTTCAGGCAAAGGCTATAGCCGATTATCAGAATGCTTATGCAGAATACAACAGGACTGTAATGAGAGACGAAATATTAAAGGAGCTTGAGCCTACCATGCAGTATGCAAGAGAGGGAATGGCTGCCAAGGAAAAGGCAGAGGCAATCAAGGCTATAAAAGCCGCTGTTCCCGAGCTTAGTGATATTGATGCAAAGGCTGATTATCTCGATGCCATCATTTCTCAAAATCCCTTCCTGTCAGGTGCAGACAAGCCTATGGAAGAAAAGTATCTTATGGCATATATGCTCTCAAAGGGAATTGATGCGGTAAATAATCCGCCTGCACCTCCCGAGCCTCCAAAGGAGCCTACAGCACAAGAGCTTCTGGAATACGCAAATAAGAACAGGGAATTTGCAGAGCTTCTCTCTAAGCAGAGAATAGACTCTGTAGCAAACGGTCAGCAAGTGCCTCCGTTTTCCGCATCAAGCGGTGCGGCAAATGTAGCACCCAATATAGAAAAAAAGCCTAAAAACTTAGGAGAGTCAAAAGAACTCTTCAAAAAAATGTTTCATATGTAAAAAAAGAAAGGGGATATGATTTATGGAACAGAACTTAAAAACTCTTGAAAATGCATTGCGGATTGCATACTTGCCTGCATTGCAGAATCAGCTCTCTACTGAGCCTGCTGCAATACTCAGTAAGATTGAGCACACACCTCTCATGGGTAACTATGTAGAGACAACTGCACCTATCGGTCTCACCGGTGGCTTTGGCTACGGCGAAGAAGGAACAGCAACTCCTGTTTCCGGTGCACAGAGATACGAGAAGTTCAGAACGGTTGCAAGAGACCTCTATGTGAATATCGAAATTTCCGAAAAAGCATTGAGACTTGGTAACACCTCCAAGGGTGCTCTTATAAACGCACTTGATGCAGAAGTTAAGGGCGGTTATGCTACTGCGAAGTGGAATGTGGGTCGTTCTATTTACGGAAATGGTACAGGCATTCTTACCACCTGCAGTGCAGCAAATAACACCACAACGGTAACTGTTGCAGACACCAAAAACCTCAAGGAAGGTCTTATTGTAGACTTCTATGAGACAGATGCGGCTGTTGGTAGTGAGCCTACAAAGGCTGCAGCAAGAATTAAGGCAGTTGACCGCGTTAACAAGAAGGTTATTCTTTATGATGCGGTTACTGTAGGCGCAGGCTTTATCACTGTGCAGAATTCCTACGGAAGAGAAATCACAGGTATTGGTACTATTTTTGATCCTAATGCCAAGACCTTATACGGCCTCAGCAAAGAGGAAAATCCCTTCCTGCTTCCCGAAGTATACGATGCAAAGGGCGAGATTCACGACGGCATCATTACCGAGGCACTGAGAGCATCCGACAATTACCACAACGGTGAGGTTGATACTCTCATCTTTGGTGACAAGGCATATGATGCATATGTAGAATATCTCAGAACCAACAACATCCGCGTGGAGAAAACCATGCTTGAGGGCGGTTTCCAGGCAATCGGTTTCAGTTACGGCAAGAGAAAGATTGATGTAATCAATGAAAGCTTCCTCCCTGAAAACGAAATGTGGGGCATTGACTGTAAGTCTCTTGAGCTCCAGACTTCCGGCTGGGATTTTGCAAGAGCTAAGGACGGCTCTACCTTTAATCTTGTGCCCGGTACAAGTAAGCACAGAGCACTTCTTGCAAACTACGGTGACCTCGTATGTAAGAATCCCGGAGCATGCATCAGAATTCATAATGTAGCTCCTACTGTGTGATGATTTTGCAGGGCGTTAATTAAAAATGTTTGAAAAGGGTAATCACTATAATGAATTGTTTGCAAGTACATATTTATGAGGCATTCAAGGGTGATTACCCTTTTTGATAATAACAAAGTATTTATGTGACGAGGTACTTGCTGAAAAGGTGTGATTTAATTGAAATTAAAAAAGCTATATGAAGAAGTAATTCTTGCCGTAAAGCTCGAGGAAAGACGGTTTTTCAATTACTTTGATGAAACAGTAAGAGAGCTTGAAGCTACCTACGGCAAATTTCTATATAATGACGGCGAAAGCTATAAGGCACCCGATGACTTAAATGATAAGTGTGCCGTGCGTCCGCTGTATCACAATGCAATTGTTGACAACATACTCTTCCTGGCAGGAGCTGGAGATACCTATAAGGGAGAGTTTTTGAGAAAAGCACAAAATGCATACAACAAATACTGGCACGATGATGCCAAGGGCAGAAGAATAAGGAGAGCGAGGTGGTAGATATGTTTGATTCGGTAATAACTGCAAAGGCTTTTATCGACAATCTCAAAAGTGAGGTAGATGTGGCTCTTGATATATCCGATATGAGCTATCTGGGTTGGCTTAACAGCGCTGAACAGTTCATATATGGCTCTGTTATCAAGGAAGAAGGTGTATATACCGCCGAGGACACAGAAAATATATCTCTGCCAATTAAACTCGAAGGGGAGAACAATATCCGCCAAGCTGATGTTGTGGCGGTATACGCTAAATTTCCTCTTAATAAGAGGGTTCAGCTTATGCATGTGACAACGGCTAACGGCCCTACATTTAAGGATGTTTATTTTGTAAAGGGTGATAAGCTTTGTATCAAGCCCTCCTTCCCGTGCACAGAGGCAGATATCATATACATCCGCAGACCAATAATAAAAACAACAGGCAACTGGGAAAATGAAACAGTAAAAATGCCTGTTGAGTACATTGACCTTATTGCTGCCAAGCTCAGAGGCGAGGCATATAAGCTTGCAAATGAGGATTCTATTGCTGCAAAGTGGTTTAATGATTACAATGCACTGCTTCAGGATTTTAACGCATGGTGTTCTATGAAAAGAGCCAATGTAGGAATGTGAGGTGGCATATGGCTAAAAAAAAGAAGGAAGAGCAGAGGTTCTTCGGACAGATGCCGCTGCCAAACTCACGCAAGAGATACAAAACAGTTAAAAAAGCATGGAATGGTCTTAATCGAAGAATAACCACAGACAGCGGTGAGCTTAGCGGTATGAAGGGTATATCTACAATGGAGTATCCGTATCTTACACCGTCAAAGGTTCTGGGTGAGCATAGGAAAATAAAGTGGCATGCAGAAAATTGCCAAACGCTTGGTGTTTTTGGCTTTGATAATTTTCTTGTTGTGATATACAAGGAGGAGAGCAATGATAATCAATGGATTAAGCTCGACTATATAAACAAAGCAGGTACAACATATACAGGAATTATCAGAGATAAAAACGCAGAGGAGGAGCTTGGGTCAGACGGAGTTGTTATACCTTCCCTAAGCATAGAGGAAGATGACCGCCAAAGATGTGTGGTACAGTTCAATGTGCTCGAAGATATTCTTAATCCCGTAGGAAGCGGTGTTGTAAAGAAGCTTATAATTCTTCCTGATAAAAAGACTATGGACTTCTACATAACAAGGAGCAGTCTCAATGAGGATGAGGAAATACCGATAAATGACCTTGAGGAAAGGATGATACCGTTTAAGTATCCCGCAGAAGACGATATAGAAACTGAGCTCGGTAAGGACATAGCGGATGCTACCCAAGAGGAATATAAAGCTGCTGTAGCAGATTTGATGGCTAAAGAGGGAGCTTTGACAGAGAGTGAATATCTAAAGAATGTACATATGGCAGACAGAAGATATATATACCGCAATGAGATAACTGATAATTGCTTTGAGTGGTATCGAGATAACGAAGCGGAAATTGCCATGTGGCAGGACCATGTGCCGGTTACCTTCCCTGATTTGGATTATGCAGTTGTAAGCCATGGAAGGCTTTTCGGAGTTGGAAGAGGCAGAATATATGCAAGTGGTTTCAATGATTACGGAAACTGGACCTTTGATACTGCAGACGAATACAATGAGGCAAATGCTTGGTGCTCAAGTGCTCAGGCAAATACAAAGGCTGATGGGGAATTTACGGGAATAACATCATATCAGGGTCATGTTCTTGCGTTCAAACAGGACCTTACATATGAGGTTTATAACACCAAGAATCCGTTTAGAGTCATTGACATATATGGTGATGGTACTATTGACAACAGGACCATTCAAGAGGTAAATGGCAATCTGTTTTTCGTATCCCAGGGTGCTGTGCATATATATACAGGCTCTGTACCAAAGAATATAAGCTACAATCTCAACTTGGGAGAATTTTCGCAGTATGATAAAGCTGTGAGCGGTTCTGACGGAAGAAATTATTATCTTTGGATTTCCAAATTGGACAGTGCAAATTCTGTGTATCATGAGACCATGTATGTATATGACACCTACTGTGACCAGTGGTCCGTGATGCTTGATAATAGCGAAACCGACACGGCTACATATCCTGTGGGGATAGCATCGAATAAAAATGGTGTGTTTTTCCTTAGGAGAGCGAGCGGAGAAGAAACCGGCAATCTTCTGACACTGCACAATGTGAGTGCAAATGACAGCTGGTACTTTGAAACTGACCTCATGACAAATGAAAGCTACGATATAAAGCATCTTAGAAAGGTTCAGTTAAGAGCGGAAGCGGACGAGGGAGCATTTACAATAACAGCACAGTATACGGACGGCAAAGAAGAACAGATAGTCTATGATTATGCTACCAATGCAAAGACTGATATAGTTGCCCGTTTTGTTTTGAGAAAGTCTGCGGCATACGGTGTCAAACTGAAATTCAGCGGACGGGGATATGTGAAATTTCACAATCTTGAGCTTATATACGAGGACGGGGGTGAGGTAAATGTCACTTTATAATAACAAGGAGATAGAGGAAATGAACTTCGAAGAGCTTCGTGCGGAGGTTTCCTCTATGCGTCATGAACTCACAAAGTACAAGAGACTTCTTGATATGTATACAGAGGACATGGAAAACTCTGCTCTCGGTAAAAGTCTCACCATGGAAAACGGCAAGCTGCGAACACAGATTAAAGCTGTTGCAGGGGAGATATCTACCAAGGTTGAGGATAGTAAGAAT
>JAZREC010000163.1:0-1118 GCA_045660605.1 Clostridia bacterium | reverse complement strand
CGACAGAATAATAAGCCGTGCAAATGTAAGATTTCTGATGATGACAGGCGGACAATATGAGCTCAAGAGACGAAGGACGGCAGAAAACAACCGCAGTCAAAGCGGTCTTGAGCTTGATGTAACAGACCACTACAACGGAACGGAAAGAAGTGTCAGGACACTTTCGGGCGGTGAGTCGTTTAAGGCATCGCTATCACTTGCGCTCGGACTTTCTGATGAGATACAATCAAGTGCAGGCGGAATAAAGCTCGATACTATGTTTGTTGACGAGGGCTTCGGTTCGCTTGACGAGGATTCTCTGTCACAGGCAATAAGTGCTCTTTCAAGCCTTGCAGAGACAAACAGGCTTGTGGGAATAATATCCCATGTAAATATGCTCAAAGACAGAGTTGACAAAAAAATCACGGTTACAAAAGACAAATCAGGATTTGCACACGCTGTCATTATATGAATATATCGCCTCATATAACATATAATTATAGTATATTTTTTACGAGGAGGCGTAATGTTTTGAAAAAGATAATTTGCAAGGTAGAATATGACACGGATGCATCACAGCTTGTTGCCCGTTATTCACACGGACAATTCGGAGATGCCGACGGCTATGAAGAAAGCCTTTATGTTACCGAGGGCGGTAAGTTCTTTCTTTACACAAACGGCGGTCCCGAGTCGCAGTACAAGGGAGAGGCAATCACGAGAATGTCAGCTGTTAAGGCAGAAGAATGGAAGGAACAGCATAATTTATAAGTAAAACACCTCCTATGGTTTAATCCACAGGAGGCGTTTTTTTACACTTCGTAATCCATACAGCTTCTACTCTTGGTGTACGGTCTTACATATCCGTCCGCCACAGCAACATGCTCGGGATGAACTGAGTATTGTGAGAGTGCTTCTGCACTTTCAAAAAGTGAGTCAAGCATCATATCCGCATTGGAAGTGGGAAGAGGATTGATATTAACCTTTATTTCGGCAAGCCCTTCGATTTTGCCCTTAAGAGCTTCTAAATTTTCTTTTGCATCTAGCTTTACCTTTGCTTTTTCTTCATCAGTGAGGGTATCTTTGAGACACCATAGTATAACATGCTTTACCATAATACTTCCTCCATATATCTATATTTA
>JAZREC010000162.1:0-3107 GCA_045660605.1 Clostridia bacterium | reverse complement strand
GTGTGAGCCATACCTTACAAGCGACTACAGACTTATGATAGAGTCGCCTGAGTACATATTTAAGGGAATAGAGCTTATTAAGGATATTCTCGGCGTGGACAAGTGCTATATCGGTATAGAAAACAACAAGCCCGAAGCAATAAAATCCATGTCCAAGGCATCCAAAAGCTACAAAGGCACAGAGGTAAAGCAGTTAAAAACAAAATACCCTCAGGGAAGCGAAAAGCATCTTATAAAAGCCATAACAGGCAGAGAGGTGCCAAGCGGAAAGCTTCCTGCAGATGCAGGGGTTGTTGTTAACAACATAGATACATGTATCGCTGTATATAATGCCCTTGTGTACAGAAAACCCGTAATGACAAGAATTGTCACCGTATCGGGAAGCGGTGTTAAAGAACCCTCTAATTTCCGCGTACGCATAGGTACACGCTTTAGCGATGTACTAAACTGTGCACACTGGAACAGCGAGGCTACCAAAAAGATAGTAATGGGCGGTCCAATGATGGGTATAGCCCAGTATTCTGTGGATGTACCGACAATCAAGGGAACATCTGCAATACTTGCCTTTACCGAGGAAGAAACGGACAGCAGGAAAACAGTTAACTGTATCAAATGCGGTCAGTGTGTGGCATCTTGCCCAATGAGGCTCCTGCCTGCAATGCTAAACACTCATGCAAAGGCAAAAGATACGGAGATGCTTAATAAGCTCAATATAATGGACTGCATAGAATGCGGTATATGCTCATATATATGCCCGTGCAGAAACCCCATAACACAGAACATAAAAACAGCCAAGGCTCATATGAGACTTAAGAAAAAATGAGGTGAAATACATGACAGAAAACCTAAATATTTCGTACGCACCTCACATACGCAAGGACAGATATATTTCCACAACGATGCGTGATGTGATTATAGCTCTTTTACCCGCTCTCATAGGGTCGGTATATTTCTTCGGAATAAGAGCACTCGCTGTTACTCTTGTAAGCGCCGCATCGTGCGTACTCAGTGAATACATATGGAACAGACTTTGCAAGAGGGAGCAATCAATAACAGACCTCAGTGCAGCCGTTACGGGTATTCTTCTTGCAATGACCCTGCCGTCCTCAGTACCGCTTTACATTCCCATTGCTGGCGGTGTGTTTGCCATAATAATTGTCAAATGCTTTTTTGGAGGCCTTGGACAGAACATCGTAAACCCCGCACTTGCCGCAAGAGCGTTTTTGCTTGCGTCATGGCCCGTTGCAATGACAACATGGAAGGTAGATGCCCTCTCGGGTGCTACACCCCTTGCAATGCTCAAGGAAGGAAAAACAAGTCTTCCTGACCTCTTTGATTTATTTATGGGCACAAACATAGGCGGTTGTCTTGGTGAGGTTTCTGCCTTTCTGCTCCTTATCGGAGGTATATATCTTATTGCCAGAAAGGTTATAACCCCGGTTATACCCCTTACATATCTTGTTACTGTCGGTATCTGCGGATTTATATTTAATCCGTCCCAGATTTTCGGCGGTGACTTCCTGTTCTCCATACTTTCCGGCGGTGCAATGCTTGGCGGAATATTTATGGCAACCGACTATGCGACAAGTCCTCTTACGGCAAGAGGTCAATTTGTATATGCACTCGGTGCAGGCTTTATCACTGTAATAATACGAACCTACGGCGGATATCCCGAGGGTGTTACATATGCTATTCTTATTATGAACATTATTACCCCTCTTATTGACAAGGTAATTGTTCCAAAGACATTCGGTAAGGCGGTGAAATCAAAATGAATAATACAAAATTCATAGCAAAGCTTGCCGCAATTCTTTTTGCAATAACATTTGTCTGTACACTTCTTCTTGTGCTTTGCAACGCACTTACAAAGGACAGAATTGCACAGCTTCAGCTTGAGGCGGAAAACAGCGCAAAAACAGAAGTACTTCCCATGGCATCTGACTTTTCGCAGACAGATGCAGGTCTTACAAGTAACGCATATATAGGAAAAGATGCATCGGGAAATACCGTTGGATACTGCTTTAAGGCTGAGCCATCGGGCTTTGGCGGTCCCGTATCCATGATGGTAGGAATAGATACCGACCTTAATGTTACAGGCGTAAAGATAATAAACATGGCAGAAACTCCGGGTCTCGGTGCAAAAGCAAGCGAGGAGAGCTGGATAAGCCAATTCACAGGTAAAAACGACACAGTCTCTGTTGTTAAGACAGGAAATGCCAAAGGAAACGAAATAAATGCCATAAGCGGTGCTACAATCACCTCAAAGGCAGTAACCCAAGGCGTAAACGACTCTCTTGAAGATGCAAAAATGCTGATAGAAAAGGAGGGCAAGTAAATGTCTGAGAAAACATCCAATATAAAAGTATTAAAGACAGGACTTCTTGACGAAAACCCTACCTTTGTACAGCTTCTGGGCATGTGCCCTACCCTCGCGGTAACAACATCGCTCATAAATGCAATCGGTATGGGTCTTTCGGCAACCTTTGTTCTGGTTCTGTCAAACCTCGTAATATCACTTGTACGAAAGATAATTCCGTCAAAAATCCGTATTGCATCATACATAGTAATTATTGCGGCATTTGTAAGTATTATTGAGATGCTCCTCAAGGCATACCTGCCGTCTATATCGCAGGCACTCGGTCTTTTTATACCGCTTATAGTTGTTAACTGTATAATTCTTGCAAGAGCAGAGAGCTTTGCTTCTAAGAACAAGCCTATTCCGTCTGCATTTGACGGATTGGGTATGGGTCTTGGATTTACTCTCGGTCTCAGCGTTCTCGGTACTGTAAGAGAAATTCTCGGCGCAGGAACAATTCTCGGAATAGACATTTTCGGAGGTCTCTATGAGCCTGCTATAATGTTTATTCTTCCCCCCGGAGCATTTATTGTTCTCGGCACTATCCTTGGAATACTTAATCTTGCAAGGAGTAAGAAAAAGGAGGGCAAAAAATAATGAATATAGCACATTTTCTTGAATTGTCCGTAACTGCAATTCTTGTAGAGAACTTTGTCCTCGTTAAGTTCTACGGAATATGCCCTTTCCTTGGTGTATCCAAGAAAACAGATACAGCACTCGGTATGGGTATGGCGGTAACCTTTGTTATGGT
>JAZREC010000161.1:0-8265 GCA_045660605.1 Clostridia bacterium | reverse complement strand
CATATGCCTAAATTTTTCTGCATGCAAAAAAGATGCAGGCGAAAAAGAACTTTGGAATGATGCGGTATACACATCCGATAAGGAATTCGGGTCAGGCGATAAAACCATTACCGCTAAAGTCGAAGTAAAAGAAAAATCCGTTACATTTACAATTAACACCGATAAAGATACCCTCGGAGATGCCCTTACCGAGCATAAACTTGTCTCAGGAGATATGGGAGAATACGGAATGTATGTAAAGGTTGTAAACGGAATAGAGGCAGATTATGACAAAACTCAGAGCTACTGGGCGTTTACTAAAAAAGGCGAGAGCCTTATGACAGGAATAGATATGGAAGAAATCTCTGACGGCGACAGTTATGAGATTGTTTATACAGATTGAACGGAGAACATACTATGAAAAATAACAGTAAGTATTTTAAGAATACCGAATGTGAATATTATCCGTGCCACAAAACAGAGGGGGACTTCTTTAACTGTATGTTCTGTTACTGTCCCCTGTATACACTCGGAGATAAATGCGGAGGAAGCTTTGAGTATACCGAGGACGGAATAAAGGATTGCTCAAAATGCCTTATTCCCCACTCCAAAGACGGTTATTCATACGTGCTTGATAAACTGCAGTCCGTAAATAAAGATTAAGAATAAAATCAGGAGGTTTTGTTATGAATACAATAGATATCATTGCCCAAGGGTTTGGTATTATCGGACTTTGCATTATTGTCTATTCCTTTCAATGCAGAAAGAATTCGGGATTTTTTCTTATGCAGGGAGTAGGGAGCCTTATGTTTTTTATAAACTTCCTGCTTATAGGTGCATATGCGGGAGCACTTTTTAACCTGACAAATCTTGTAAGAGGCTTGCTTTTTAGAAAAGACGGCAAAAAAAGCTGGAAGCTAATTCTTACTGTTGCTCTTTATACCGTATGCTTTGCATTTTCGGTTTATCTCATTCGGGATAGTGCATTTATGATTTTCATTTCGGCACTTCCATTTGTTACTCTTGTCATTATGAGCGTTCTTATGTGGCTTGGTAACGGCAGACACATACGCATATTCCAGTTCTGGCTTATGTCGCCGTCATGGATAGTACATAATATATTTAATTTTAGCCTCGGCGGTATAATATGCGAGTGCTTTAATATGATATCATCTGTAATTGCACTCGTGCGTTATAAAAAAGATGGCTTCGATACTCCGCAGACTAAAAACCAATAAAACATAGCCAAAAACGAATTGATACACGATATTGGCTATGCTAAAATTAAATGTATATTTAAATAACTACTTAATCAAAGGGTTTTCTTATGAAACAGTTATCACTTATTCTCATTGGCGGAGGAGACCGCGGAAGCAGTTATCTTAAGTTTTTGCAGACAAATCCCGAATGCTTTAAGCTTGTTGGTCTTGCAGAGCCTGTTAAGGAAAAAGGGAATATCTGAGAGATTTATATAATATTCCTCACGATATGTGCTTTGAAAGCTACGAAAAGCTTTTGGAATTTCCAAAGCTTGCCGATATAGCAATGATTTGTACACAGGACAAGATGTACTTTGACCCTGATATGAAGGCTATAGAAAAGAAATATGATCTTCTTCTGGAAAAGCCTGCTGCACCCATACCCGAAGAGTGCTTTAAGATTTCTGAGGCGGCTAAGGCAAACGGTGTAAAGGTTCTTGTATGCCATGTTCTCAGATACACACCTTTCTATAAGGCAATAAAGAACTTTATCTCTGAGGGTAAGCTCGGCGATGTAATCAACATCGTTCATACTGAGGGTGTCGGCAATGTGCATATGAGCCACAGCTTTGTACGAGGTAACTGGCGTAATACAGAAGAGTCCAGACTTAACGATACCGTAGTCGATATGGACGAATATATAAAAACTTTATAATATCAACAAAACCGCAATGATATACCGTTGCGGTTTTGTTTTTTAAAAAGACTTGATTGTGATTTTTAGTTGGTGTATACTATATTATAGTTGCAGGAATTTTTGTTCAGCTTGATATTCATCTGCATAGTAAGAAAAAAGGAGAAATTGTATGAAAATATATAAATCCATAGATGAGCTTATAGGCTCGACACCGCTTCTTGAACTTAATTCACTTTCAAAGGAATACGGACTTTGTGCAAAGCTCTATGCAAAGCTTGAGTACTTTAACCCCGCAGGCTCGGTCAAGGACAGAGCCGCACAGTATATGATAAACGATGCCGAGAAAAGAGGCATACTTAAGGAAGGCTCTGTTATAATAGAACCGACAAGCGGAAATACAGGTATAGGTCTCTCTGCCGTTGCTACGCGCAGGGGTTACAGGGTAATAATTGTAATGCCCGATACTATGAGTATGGAACGCAGACAGCTTATGACAGCATACGGAGCTGAGCTTGTTCTTACAGACGGCTCTCTGGGCATGAGAGGTGCAATAGAAAAGGCAGAAGAGCTAAACAGGGAAATTGAGGGAAGCTTTGTTGCGGGACAGTTTGTAAATCCTGCAAACTGGCAGGCACATTATAATACAACCGGTCCCGAGATATATAACGATACTGACGGTGAGGTTGATATATTCGTATCTGGTGTAGGTACGGGCGGAACCATAACCGGTGTAGGAAAATATCTTAAAGAAAAAAATCCCGATGTAAAGGTAATAGCCGTAGAGCCTGCCTCTTCGCCGTATCTTACAAAGGGCGAGGCAGGAGCACACAAAATACAGGGTATAGGTGCAGGCTTTATTCCCGAAGTTCTGGATACAGAAATATATGACAAAATAATATGTGTAGAGGATAACGAAGCCTTTGAGGCATGCAGAGTGTTGGCAAAAAAAGAGGGAATACTCACAGGTATTTCCTCGGGTGCGGCTCTAAGCGGTGCAATAACTCTTGCAAAGCTGGAGGAAAATAGAGATAAAAAAATAGTGGTGCTTCTTCCCGATACAGGGGACAGGTATTTGTCTACAGGAATATTTGGTTAATGAAAAAATGCACAGACCGTTAAGTTCACGGTTTGTGCATTTTTGCATTACAATTCTTAGTTTATAATTATCTTACCTCTGCACCGTCTTCCATATCTCCATCGGGTGTTACTATGCAAAGACCCTTGTCATTTGACGCACAGAGTATCATACCCTCAGAGAGCACACCGCGGAGCTTAACAGGCTTTAAGTTGGTTACAACAACAACCTTTTTGCCCACGATTTCCTCGGGCTTGTAGTACTGAGCTATGCCCGAAACAATCTGTCTTACCTCGGAGCCGATTTTTATCTGTGACACGAGGAGCTTTTTTGCACCCTCTACAGGCTTGCTTTCGAGTACGAGACCTACCTTTAATTCCATTTTGGCAAAGTCGTCTATGGATATCTCGGGTTTTGCAGGAGCTTCTTCCTTGGGTTCTTCCTTTTGAGGCTCGGAGAAGAGGTCATCCTCAACCTCTTTGAGCTTCTTAGCTTCGTCGAGTCTCTGGAAGAGAGGCTGTGCCTCGCCAACCTTTACATTCTTTGCACCGAAGCATTCAAGAGAAGCATAATCCTTGTTTTCTGCCATAATCTGAGTAAGTATTGCTTCGCCTGTCTGTGGCATAAACGGAGAAATGAGAACACCGATAAAGCGTATTGCTTCCACGAGATTGCAAAGAACTGTCTTAAGTCTATCTAATTTATCTTCGTCCTTTGCAAGTGCCCAGGGCATTGTTTCGTCTATATATTTGTTGCTTCTTCTTGCAAGATTTATAACACATTCAAGAGAGTCTGCAACCTTAAGCTCGTCCATTTTCTCGGTAGCTTCTTTTACTGTACTGAGTGCAAAGTCACGAAGCTCGCTGTCTACATTTTCGGAAACATCGGGGTTATCAATGCTTCCGCCGAAATATTTGTTAACCATGGCAACTGTACGGTTAACAAGGTTTCCAAGAGTATTTGCAAGGTCTGCATTAAATCTTGCGATTATTGTTTCCAGAGTTATTGTACCGTCCTGAGCAAAGGGCATTTCCCTTAAGAGATAGTATCTTATTGCATCTACGCCAAAGTGCTTAACAAGGTCATCGGCATAGAGTACATTACCCTTGGATTTGCTCATCTTGTCTCCGCCGGAGAGAAGCCACGGATGACCGAAAATCTGCTTGGGAAGAGGCTCGCCGAGTGCCATAAGAATAATTGGCCAGTATATTGTGTGGAATCTGAGTATATCCTTGCCTATGATGTGTACATCTGCAGGCCAGTACTTTGAATAAAGCTCACCCTTGCTGTCTACATTATAGCCGAGGGCGGTAATGTAGTTTGAGAGGGCGTCTATCCATACATAGATTACATGGCCGTCATCAAAGGGTACAGGAACACCCCATTTGAATGATGAACGCGATACGCACAAATCCTGAAGGCCGGGCTTTAAGAAGTTGTTAACCATTTCTTTCTTACGGCTTTCGGGCTGAATGAACTCAGGATTTTCTTCTATGTGCTTCATAAGAGCGTCCTGATATTTGCTCATCTTGAAGAAATATGCTTCCTCGCTTGTTTTCTTAACAGGTCTTCCGCAGTCGGGACACATTCCGTCTGTAACCTGTGTTTCTGTAAAAAACGATTCGCAGGGTACACAGTAAAGACCCTCGTACTTATCCTTGTATATATCGCCCTTTTCGTAGAGCCTATAGAATATCTTTTTTACGGCTTCCTCGTGATAATCGTCTGTTGTTCTTATGAATTTGTCATAGCTGGTGTTCATAAGGTCCCATATATTTTTGATTTCGCCTGCAACAGAGTCTACATATGCCTTGGGTGTAATTCCGCTTTCCTTGGCACATTCTTCGATTTTCTGACCGTGCTCGTCGGTGCCTGTAAGGAAGAATACATCCTTGCCTATAAGTCTCTTAAAGCGTGCGATGGCATCGGTAAGAACAACCTCATAGGTATTTCCTATGTGGGGTTTTCTGGATGTGTACGCAATCGCAGTTGTTATATAGTATTTATCCATAGTATATCAATCCTTTCTTAAGCAGATTAACACTACTATTTTATCACAAAATTTGGTATTTTACAAGTGCTAATTTTCTTAGCCATTGGAGGATTATCCAAACCCGCCTCAAAATCAGTATTTTCGGCATCTTTTGGTTTGTCGTCCTCGAAAGGCACAAAGCCTTACTTCGTCCTCCGCGCCAAAATCTATCCAAAAATACTTGATTTGGAGGTCGAAGAATTTTAAGATTATCAAAAATTGTTATTATTAAGCCAAAAGCACAGGTAATCCTGACGGATTAGCGAGCATTTTGGTGCAAATAAGAGCGATTTTTGTATCTTAAAATCGGAGTTCGGATAGTCCTCCAATGGCTAAAACATAACCGTGCAGACAATAACAGACAGTATCATGCTGATAAGGTCTGCCGAAAGTGCACAAAGGAGGGTATGACGGGTGTTTTTTACCCCCACCGCACCAAAGTAAATTGCAACCGTATAGAGTGTTGTCTCGGTAGAGCCCATCATAACGGATATTATTCTTCCTATCATAGAATCCGTTCCGTACTTTTCAAAAAGACCTGTTGCAAGTGCAAGAGACCCGCTTCCCGAAAGCGGTCTCATAAGGGCAAAGGGCACAATTTCTGACGGAAAGTGCAGGATAGATGCAAGGGGCTCAATAAGCCTTACAATAAATTCCATGCCTCCCGAAGCGTCGAAAACCTTGATGGCTACAATCAGTCCCACAAGCTGAGGCATTATGTCAAAGGCTGTTTTTATGCCGTCCTTTGCACCCAGGATAAAGTCGGAATATACGGGTCTTTTTCTAAAGAGGGAAAAAGCAATAACCCCAAGAATTAAAACGGGTATAACAAGGTCGGATATATTCATAGTCTCCTCCTCATTATATTACAAAGTATTATTCCCGAAAGAAAAGTTATAGCAGATACAATCCATATCGGAACGGTTATTTCGCTCGGGGAGCTGCTTCCCATAGCAGTACGGATTGCTATGAGGGTAGAGGGAATAAGCTGAATAGATGCCGAATTTATGACAGCAAGCATACACATGGAATCCGACGCAACACCCTTTATACTGTAGCGGGAAAGTCCCTTCATTGCATTTATTCCAAGGGGAGTTGCGGCGTTTCCCATTCCGAAGAAATTTGCCGTCATGTTCATAGCGATAGCGCCTCCAAGCTCTTTGTCCTTTCGCGTTTCGGGAAAGATAAGGTTTATTACAGGCGAAAAGATTTTTGCAATGAGCCTCACAAGACCGCTTTTCTCCGCGATTTTCATTATTCCCGACCAGAAGCCCATAATCCCTGCAATACCGATAGCAAGCTTTATTCCCTCGCCCGCACCCTCGCATATTGCACTGCATACCTTTGGTGCGGTGCCGTTTGCAAGCGATATGGCAAGAGATATGACAATAAGAAACGACCAGATATAATTAAGCAAAAAAATCACCCGATAAATATATATTCATCGGGCGGTATTATAATACTAATTATCTAAGAGACTTATTGCGTAGCTTGCATTTTGCCGGGCGGCTTCCTTAAGCTCAGCGTTTGTTACCTTAAGCTCTGCCTTTCGTATATCCCTTTCCTCAATAATACGGCAAAGGATTTCCTTTGCATTTTCAAAGTCAAGATTTTCGGCATCCACCCTGTCGGGCTGATTGAGGGATTCCATAAATGCACTTATCTTTGGGTCGTATACTATTGCAAGGGCAGGGATTTCCAGAGTTGTCGCATATATAAGCGAGTGCAGTCTCATTCCTATTACAAGGTCTGCCTCAGAAAGAACAGAAAACATTTCGGGAACGCTTAATTCTCGGTTTATTATATATGCCTCGTTTTTCATAAGAGACATAACTCTTCTGGAAATTTCCGTATCCGCAGGATACTGCATGGGGACAAAGAGTGTGCGGATGGAATATTTATCTGCCATATAGTCGCAAAGGCGGGCGAGTTTTTTGTCAAAATCCTTTTCGCTGTTTTTCCATGAGCGTATCGATACCACACAAAGCTTTGAATTATTAGGTACTCCTGCAAGATTTGTGATGTACTGTCCCGACAGCGACACATCTCCGCTTAGTGTAAAGGCGGGGTCGGCTGTTATTACAATCTCGGGGCGTGTTACTCCGAGCTGTCTTAATTCTTCATCGGACATATCGTCACGGAGCGTTATTATATCTACCTTATTGAGCACCCTTGAGGCGAGGCGTCTGTTATGCTTCTTCCTTATAGGGCCTATGCCGTTGGCATAGAGCATTGTTTTAACACCGCATTTTTGTGCGAGGTAAATTATCATAAGGTAGTAAAGGATGGATTTACTGCTTGTTACATCCTGAAGCAGACTTCCTCCGCCAAAGAGAAGCATACCTGAGCTTTTTAATTCTTTTATTATCTTTATAAAGCTGTATCTGTATATGGATTTTACCTTATACACAGCCGATGTGTTTTCGGGAGTTTTGGAAAGCACCGTTACATCCAGATTACTGCGTTTTTCCCTCAGGGCATTGAGTATGGCAAGAAGCAGAGCCTCGTCACCGCTGTTTGCAAAGCCGTGGTATCCCGATATTACGATATCTGCCATTTAATCATCTCCGTTTAGCCAACTTTATAATTATGAGGTTTCCGATATAGCATATGAGAGAAACAACAATTCCCACAATAAGACCGTTCAGTGTACGGCTCACTATTGTCAGATAGTTTGTAAACACATGGCAGAAGCTGTTTGATACCGAGGTTACAAGTATAGATGCACCGACTGCCGCTATCCAGTTGATTATGTCAATTTTGTGCTGTTTAACATAGTACACGAGCAGAACCATTGCAGGATAGCCTATAAGGAATTCCTTTGTTCTGGGTCTTGCGGCAAATATCTCTGTAAGAGTTGTACGCATTAAGTGCTCTGCACCGCTTATCTTGCTTACATTTCCGCTTCGTATGATATAATATACGCCTGCGGCACCTATTACCGCAGCTATAATCATCCAGTAAACCTTTATCCTTGCATTGAGGACATTCTTAATGTCGTCCGAAATGCTTGAAGAGGAGGTTTTTATAAACATAAAGTAGAATATGATTGCAGTATATACCGTAGGTACAAGGAGCGAAAGCTTGATGCCTCGGAATATGAGGTTGTTAACATAGTAGTCCATGCCCGAGAGCATATTTCCCTGTCCGATTGAAGCGAGTAAAAGCATAGCAACTGCAAACAGGGGCATAAGTATGCACAGGGCACCGAGGGGAAGACGGTCCTTTATCTTCTTTAGTACATAGAGAAGCACCGTTATAATAAAGCAAGGCATTACCACGG
>JAZREC010000160.1:0-2363 GCA_045660605.1 Clostridia bacterium | reverse complement strand
ATTTATAATCTTGATGTTGTTGTTATACCAACCAACGAGCCGATGATAAGAATTGACCACCCCGACAGCGTATACCGTACAGAAAACGGCAAATATATGTCTGTTATAAGACAGATTAAGAAGTGCTTTGATAAGGGTCAGCCCGTTCTTGTCGGCACCACAACAATTGAGCGTTCCGAGCTACTTAGCAAACTGCTCAAAAAAGAGGGAATTCCTCACGAAGTGCTCAATGCCAAATACCATGAAAAAGAAGCAGAAATCGTCGCTCAGGCAGGCAGAAAAGGTGCTGTAACGATAGCTACCAATATGGCAGGACGAGGTACAGATATTGTACTTGGCGGTAATGCAGAATTCATGGCAAAGAAAGAAATGAAAAGACTAGGCTATGAAGATGAGCTTATCGCAGAGAGTACATCATTCTCCGATACAGATGATGAGGCAATTCTTGAAGCCAGAGCAACCTTCAAAAAACTCAATGAAGAATATAAAGAAAAAATTAAAGAAGAACGCGATGAAGTTAAAGAGGCAGGCGGACTCTTTATTTTGGGTACAGAACGCCACGAATCAAGAAGAATAGACAATCAGCTAAGAGGACGAAGCGGAAGACAGGGAGATATCGGCGAATCAAGATTTTACATCTCGCTCGAGGATGACCTTATGAGACTTTTTGGCTCCGACAGACTTACGGGGCTTGTAGCTGCTATGGGTCTCAAAGAGGACGAACCGATAGAACAAAAAATGCTCTCCAATGCGATTGAGAATGCACAAAAGAGAGTTGAGGGCAACCACTTCCAGATAAGAAGCCATGTACTCCAGTATGACGATGTAATGAATGTACAGCGTGATACTATATATAAACAGCGTCAGCAGGTTCTTAAAGGTGAAGATGTAACAGATGCTATACTCAAAATGATAGATGAATTTGTTGACACAACTGTAGAATCCTATACAGGCTCCGAGGATATTCCCGATTACTGGAACCTCGAGGGACTTATAGGCTATGTTGAGCAGATATATGTTCCTGAGGGTGCGGTTTCGTATACCAAGGACGATTTGCAGACACTTACCAAGAAGGACCTCAAAGAGAGACTTCTCGATATTGCCCATGAGCAGTATAATGCCAAGAAAGAAGAGCTTGGCGAAGATGTCTTAAAGGAAGTTCAGCGAATGATACTTCTTAGGGTTGTAGATGATAAGTGGATGGCTCACATAGATAATATGGATCAGCTTAGACAGGGTATAGGTCTCAGGGCATATGCCAATACCGACCCCGTTATTGCCTATAAGAACGAAGGCTTTAATATGTATGAAGAAATGCTTGGTTCAATAGGCGAGGATGTAATAAAAATACTTTTCAATGTAAAGGTAAATACACATCTTGACGAACCCAAAAACAATACCCAAATGTCTACAAACAGAGATGAGACAGAAGCTCCCAAAACAGTTGTCCGCAAGGGAGAAAAAATCGGAAGAAACGACCCCTGTCCATGCGGAAGCGGTCTTAAGTACAAGAAGTGCTGCGGAAAATAATATTCCGTTTCATTAAATAATAAATAATAACTCAGGGAGTTTCCCTGACATGAGAGGTGATACTTTTTGCTGCAATATGATGAATTAAAATTAGAGCTTTGCTCAATGGAAGCAGGCATAAAAGAACTGAGGGATTCACTTTGACATCGCAGGAGCTTTGTCAAAGATAGAAGAACTTGAGGCTAAAACTGCATCAGAGGGATTTTGGGATGATATGGAAAACAGCCAGAAAATCCTTCAAAAGATGAAAGGTCTTAAATCCAAGGTAGAAAAATACGAAAATCTTTCCTCCGAATATGATGATACACTTGTACTCATCGATATGGCTAACAGCGAGGAAGATGACTCGTATGTGGGCGAAATTACCGATACGGTAAAAAGAATAAGAAAACAGCTTGACGATATGACTCTCGAAACACTTCTTTCGGGAGAATATGACAAGAACAATGCAATTATATCGCTTCACGCAGGTGCAGGCGGTACAGAGGCACAGGACTGGGTAGAAATGCTTCTCAGAATGTATACCCGTTGGGCAGAGCGAAGAAACTTTTCTGTCGAAACGCTTGATTTCCTCCCCGGTGACGATGCAGGTGTCAAGAGTGCATCTATTCTTGTATCGGGCGAGAATGCCTACGGATATCTCAAGAGTGAAAAAGGCGTACATCGTCTTGTAAGAATTTCGCCCTTTGATGGTGCAGGCACACGCCATACATCGTTCGGAAGTGTGGAAGTTATGCCCGAATTCAATGATGATATACAAATAGACATACGAGCAGAGGACTTGCGTGTGGACACATACAGAGCAAGCGGCGCGGGCGGTCAGCATATCAATA
>JAZREC010000159.1:0-3905 GCA_045660605.1 Clostridia bacterium | reverse complement strand
GACGATGATATCGTATGTCCCAACTGCGGAGAGAATATCGAAATCGACTTTGACGACGAAGAACTTGACGAAGAATAATAGATAAATCAATCAATAGAAAACCTCTGCTGAGCAGATAGCTCGGCAGAGGTTTTTTTATCTTATTTCTTGATATATTTGTCAAGTGTTTTTGTTTTGAATATATTAAGAGCTGTCTTAAAGATTTTGTTATCCGAAAATTCCAATGTCTGCATTACATTTTCTATTGCAAGCTGAGTTGTTATATCGCATACACCGTAGGGGAAAAGACCCTTTGCACTCTGGAATGTGTATATCGCATCATGGGTCTTTTGTGTGTATTCGTCATTGGGTATTCCTACATCGTATCCCATTGCAAATAGTCTTTGGTTAATTGCAAGCACAAGCGGTCCCTTGTCGCCAAGCTTAGGCTTGGTTTCAAAGTCAAGGTCATTAAAATCTGCTTTTGATAACCGTATGGCTTTGTCTTCTGCATAGATATCCGGCTTTATTCCCTCGCCGTCTATATGACGCTTGTCACGGGTGAGGTATTCTGCTTCTGTCATTTTGACACCGCCGCCTATACGGAAGTTGGTAAGATTTTGCATCGTACCTTTTCCGTAGGTTGTTGTGCCTATTACTATTCCGATACCGCTGTCCTGTACCGCACCGCAAAATGCCTCCGAGGCACTTGCAGTATATTCATTTGCAAGAACAATCAATGAGTATTTGGGTTTGGAGCATGTTGAGTACAAAGTAGTGTTCTGACTGTCATTTTTGTAGTCAAAGTGTATTATAGGACCCTCAGGGATTATCCTTTGGCATATTTTTGAAAATGCGTTTACGGATCCGCCCGTGTTGTATCTCAAATCAAATATTATGTTTGTTATTCCATTTCTGTCAAATTCATTAAGTGCTTTGTCTATAAGAGCCGGAGAGGACTCGTCAAAGGATTCGAGTATTATATATCCGATTGAGTTATCAAGTATCTCATAGCTTCCGGGAGCAACAGTAACAAGCTTTCTCTCCACTGTATATGTGAGACTTTGTCCCCCTCGGATTATGCCTATATTTACGAATGTACCGACTTCGCCCACTATATATGTACGGGCTTTTTCAAGAGACATTCCGACAATGCTTGTACCGTCTGCAGAAACGATTATATCGCCCTGTCTTATTCCTGCCGCTGCCGCAGAGGACTGGTCAGTTACGCTGACTACAAGAAGTCCCTCGGGAACTTCAGATATCATTACGCCAATACCTGCAAATTCACCGCTCATGTTTTCTAAAAAATAGCTGAATTCTTCCTCTGTATAATATATGGTGTGCTGGTCTAGTTCAGAGAACATTGCCTTGTAAGCATCTTCAATAAGTTCAGGATGCTGCTCCATTATTTTCATGAGTGTTTTCTCATATAATTCTTCCCTTGTAACATCATCCTTATATCTGCCTATTATGAGATTTGCGCTTTGTGTTACAAGCTTTTTAGCTATTTCGCCATCCTCGAGTATTGGCTTGGCATTCTGTACTTCATTTGGTGCCTGTATTTCCTCAGCATATGCAAAGGGACAGGCAAAAACAAGCAAGAAGCATAGTATAATTGCAACCGATTTTTTGAAATACATTTTATATCACTCCTCACATTTTTTCGGGTGCTGTGATTTTAAGTATACTCATGGTGTTGCGTATTACGGTTCTTGTAAGTGATATAAGTGTCATTCTTGCCTTAAGAAGCTCTTCTTCCTCACCCTTTACTCTGCAACTGTTGTAGAAGGAGTGGAAGAGTGAAGCAAGATCCAGAAGATATCTTGTAAGCTTGCTTGGTTCGAGAGCATTTGCTGCGGATTCTATTTCCTGAGGGAAGGAATTGAGCTTGGTTATAAGCTCTGTCTCTTCCTTGGAGCTTAAAAGATTAAGCTTAACATTGTCTATATCGGGAAGAACGATGCCATCATCAGCAAGTGCGCGTAAAATAGAACATATTCTTGCGTGTGCATACTGTACATAGAAAACAGGATTGTCATTATTCTGTTGTACAGCCAAATCCAGATCAAATTCCAGATGGCTTCCTGCCTGTCTGAGATTGAAGAAAAATCTTGCCGCATCCACACCGATTTCATCAATCAAATCGGAGAGAGTTATCATTTCTCCCGTACGCTTGGACATTCTTGCAACATCGCCGTCCTTTATAAGTCTTACAAGCTGCATTATAACAACCTTAAGCTTTTTGCTGTCACAGCCTATTGCATCCATTGCGCCTTCCATGCGGGCAACATGTCCGTGGTGGTCTGCACCCCAGATGTTTATTACTTTGTCAAAGCCTCTCATCTCAAACTTGTTGCGGTGGTATGCAATATCAACCGCAAAGTATGTGGGTATTCCGTTAGCACGGATAAGCACCTCGTCCTTTTCACTCCCGAATTCGGTGGTCTTGAGCCACAGGGCATCATCTTTTTCGTATGTAAGTCCGCTCTTTTTAAGGAGCTCTATTGTTTCTGCTACTTCGCCGTTTGCATGAATGGAGCTTTCATTAAACCATACATCATAGAAAATTCTGTATTTTTCAAGGTCTTTTTTAAGGTTTGCTATGTTTATGGGAAGTGCGTAATCTATAAGAGTCTGTCTTCTTTCTTCGGATGTAAGGCCTGTAAGCTTATCGCCGTTTTGCTGAGCATAGTTTGAAGCATGAACCTTTATGTCATTACCCATGTAGCCGTCTTCGGGGAAAGCAAAGCTTTCGTCAAATATCTGCATATAACGGGCTTCAAGCGATTTTCCAAACTTTTCTATCTGTGCACCTGCATCATTGATATAGAATTCTCTTGTCACATCATAGCCTGCACATTCGAGCACGCTTGCAATTCCGTCACCGAGTGCACCGCCTCTTGCATTACCCATATGCATGGGTCCTGTCGGGTTTGCACTTACAAACTCTACCATTACCTTTTTGCCTTTTCCAAGGTCTGTTTTTCCATAATTATCACCCATGTTGTCTATGAGCTTTAAGCCGTCATAGAGCCAATCGGATTTAAGATAGAAGTTAATAAATCCCGGGCCTGCGATTTCGCATTTTTCTATATATGTACCCTCAAAGTTCATTGCCTCTGTAAGCTCCTTTGCAATAAGCTGAGGGGATTTCTTAAGGATTTTTGTAAGCTTCATGGCGGTATTTATAGAAAAGTCACCATGTGCTTTTTCTTTTGGGATTTCTATTTCAACGGATAATTCGTTCGCTGAAAAATCAGCCATTTCCATCTTAGATAGGGCGTCCTTTGTAACCCTTGTGATTTCGTCCTTTATGTGTTTTATAATATCATTCATTGTTTTTCCTCCTCAATGATTATGTCAAATGTATTGCGTCCGCCGGAAGCATTGTTTATATCTATTATGTAGTCCACCTTAATCCTTCCGCCGTTTTCATCAATACGGCAGTCAAGGCTTTTGGTGTGTATATCAATTGTAAGTTCTCCAAACGGCATTGCATATAGAGATGTAGTTTTGCGTCCTTCCATAAAGAGCATCTGCGAATTAACTGTACCTTTTCTTACGAGAGATACATAGTCACTTCCGATTTCGATGCTTGTACTTGTACCGCCAAGACCTGTAATCTCCGACTCCTCATATTCACAGAAGTATGCACCGTCCGAAAAGTAAAAGTCACATTCGCTGACCAGTTCAATATTACTGTCCTCAATATCTCCCGCATAGCTCTGCAGACCTTTGATGGATATTGTAAATTTTTTTTGCATTCTTATATACTCCTTAGTGTATATTAATTAGTATAACATATTTTTGTGGAATTTCAAATTATTTTTTTTAATTGTCAAAAAGTCCCGTTTTCCCTGGCGTAATAAAACAGGTATTGCTGAGCAAATCCTGCATACTCACCAAAAAGCTCCCTTGCTTTG
>JAZREC010000158.1:0-5589 GCA_045660605.1 Clostridia bacterium | reverse complement strand
CCTAAGACCGCTTGCCCTCCGACTTCTTATTAGTGTTTTCGTAATCAAGATTGATGAGCTCGTCTATTAAGGCATAGTATTCCCCTGCCGTCCTCTCAAGATGGCGGCGGACCTTGTAACGGGTATACTTACTGCTTACCCTGCGGCAAAGCTCAAGAAGTCTTGTAAGGGTTATATAATACCAATCATCCAAATCTGCTTTTGTATCCCTTATTTCATCAAGCTTTTCCCTTGGGTAATATACTATGGTGGAAAGTTCTTTCCTCTCCGAGGCTGTAACTGTCCTTGCAAAGAGCTTTTCTATCTTATTTCGTATAACTCCCGATGCGTTGCGTCTTATGTGCAAAAAAGCCTCATGCTCGCCATGAATATCACTCATAAAATGCTCTGTACCCTTTGGAAGATTGAGTATTGCACTAAGTGAAATTATCTGACTTGCGGCACTTTTTGCATTCGGATATTTTTTTGACAACTGTTCAAGATATTTTCTTTCATTTTCGCCAAGCATAATTTTACCGTTCCTTTATTTATATTCAATTATATTATAACTCTTTTACATAAAAAATCAATATTTTATTACAAAAAAGGGATTGCGTTTTTTGCAATCCCATGAGTCTATCAATCGTAATCCTTGCAGAGCAATGCTCTTATGTAATCCCTGTCCTTGGTTGTGGAATCAATATAGAAACCTCTTCCGTAATAGAAAACAACAAGAGACCTGATTTTTGCCGCTGTGTGAAGCTGAAGCTGTTTTACCCCAAGAACCTTCATGTTAATATCCACAAGGTTCATAAGTGCCTTACCGATACCGAGGTTCTGATAATCGGGGCTTACTCCGAAACGGCTGAGATATCCTATCTCTCCGTTTACGGCAACTCTTACGCTTCCTACAACCTTGCCGTTGATATACGCAACAAGCACGAGCTTGTTCTTAATATCATCTGCTATAATTTCCCTGGTTTCCTTAAGTGCGGGAAGGTCAAATTCCGTCTTTGCAAGCTCCTTGTATGCCGCAAATGCTGAGTTTGTTATTTCGAGTATCTGGTCTATATCTGCTTCTGATGCATTCCTTATTTCAAATCCGCTGTTAATCATATGTATTTCCTCCTTAGTCGCCCATCGTCAATGCCATAACTGCCTTTTGAGCATGAAGTCTGTTTTCCGCCTCATCAAATATAACAGAACGGGGGCCGTCTATAACCTCGGTTGCTACCTCGTAATCCCTGTATGCAGGCAGACAATGCATAAATATTGCCTCGGAATCTGCCATATTAAACAGTTCCTGTGTAACTGTATAGTCCTTGAATATCTTAATTCTCTCCTGCTTTTCCGCTTCCTGACCCATACTTACCCATGTATCTGTAATTACTACATCTGCATTTTTGATTGCTTCCTTGGGGTCTTCGGTAAGGATTACCTTTGATCCTGTTGATTTGGCAGTATCGAGTGCCCTTTCTGTAACCACAGCATCACATTCATAGCCCTTGGGAGTTGCGACATTTATATTCATACCGAGCTTGGTACATCCGTAAAGAAGTGAATTGGAAATATTGTTTCCGTCTCCTACATAGCATACTGTCTTGCCCTTAAGTCTTCCCTTATGCTCATATATTGTCTGCTAATCTGCAAGTATCTGGCATGGATGAAGAAGGTCTGTAAGTCCGTTGATTCTGCTTATGTGACCGTATTTTGCAAGGGCTTCTACATCCTGCTGTGCAAATGTTCTTATCATTATACCGTCAAGAAACCGTGAGAGAACATTTGCTGTATCGTATATACTCTCTCCTCTGCCGAGCTGTATATCATTGCTGTTTAAGAAAAGTGCCTGTCCGCCGAGCTGATACATACCAACCTCAAAGGATACCCTTGTTCTTGTTGATGACTTGGCAAAAATCATTCCGAGGCTCTTTCCTTTGAGCAAATGATGGGTTTTGCCTGCCTTATTGTCTGCCTTGAGCTTTAGGGCAAGGTCAAGAATTTTTTCTATTTCTTCTGTAGTTAAGTCGTATAAGCTGAGTAAGTGTTTCATCTATATCAATTCCCTTCTATATATTCTTTACTGCATTTTTAAGAGCATCCACAAAATCGTCTGCATCCTTATATGTAATAATAAGCGGGGGTACAATTCTGAATATACTGTCTCCTATAACACCCACAAGGTAACCGTAATCCTCCATAAGATGCTTATTTACAGCCTTTGCAACGGGCTTATTGAATTCAACACCAATCATAAGACCCATGCCTCTTACTTCGTATATATGTTCGGAAAGCTCTGCTTTGATTTTATCTGCAAGGTACTTTCCTACCTTTTGGGAATTCTCAACAAGATTTTCCTTTTCCATTGTCTCAAGAACTGTAAGTCCTGCTTTTGTACACAGGGGGTTTCCGCCAAAGGTTGTGCCGTGGTCTCCGGGTACAAACGCACTTGCAAATTCATCCTTTGCAAGAATTGCACTTATCGGAACACCGCCTCCGAGAGCCTTTGCCAAGGTAACGATATCAGGTACAATTCCGTAGTTACTGTATGCAAACATCTTACCTGTTCTGCCTATGCCTGTCTGTACTTCATCATCTATAAAGAGTATGCCTTCCTTGTCGCAGATATCTCTTATTGTCTGTGCAAACTCCTGTGTAACGGGATGTATACCGCTCTCACCCTGAATAAATTCTATCATAATAGCGGCTGTATGCTCATTAACCGCTTTCTTAAGTCCCTCTGTATCATTGATATCAACATGCACAAAACCGGGTGTAAGAGGACTGTAGGGAAGCTTGTACTTATCCTGCCCTGTAGCAGTTGCTGTTGTAATTGTTCTGCCGTGGAAGGATTTATTGAGTGTGATTATCTCGTATCTGTCTATACCCTTGTTATAAAAATACTTTCTGGCAAGCTTGATTGCACCCTCGTTTGCCTCTGCTCCTGTGCTTGCAAAAAACACCTTGTCAAAATCCGAGATTTCTGTAAGCTTTGATGCAAGAAGTGCCTGATTTTCCACATAATACACACTTGAGGTATGAAGAAGCTTTCCTGCCTGCTCGCAGATTGCTTTTGTAAGAGCAGGATGCGAATGTCCGAGTGCACTGACCGCTATGCCCGCAAAAAAATCCTTATACACTCTGCCCGATATATCCGTAAGCTCAATACCTCTGCCCTCGGTAAAGCACAAAGGCAGTCTGTCGCCAAAGGTATTCATATAGCTTTTCTTGTCCATGGTGATTATATCATTAAGGGTTTTATTTGACATTTTCATTCCTCCAAGCTTTGTTTTGTATAATTATACAACATTTATTCATAAAAATCCATAGTTATTTTTCATAAAACTGCATGAGTTTATTGTAATTTTAAGACATATTACACAATTTTCCTTCAGAAAATAAAATTATACTGCATATTAAAAGCCTTTATACACATAATACTCATTGTCAGTTCCGGCTGATTGACATAGATTATGCTTGTGAAAACAGGCAGTATAAAAGGCGGTTATCTCAACCGCCTTTTATACTGCCTATTATCTTACCAAGCTCACTTCCGAGTATATCTGCAGAATACAAGGCTTCCTCCAGGGTGTTTCCGTTTGTTCCCATTTCAAAGAGCAGAGAGCCTGTTGTAAGATGCATATTAAACCTTTCTTTTCTTAGATTGACAGGTCTCATAAACCCCGGATAATTCTTCTCCATGCTTTGCTGTATATAAAGTGCAAGAGAGAGATTTTGTTGCCAATTCGGATTATCAAGGTTTGTGTCTGTTCCGCACACTATCATTACCTGTGCGGCCTTCTTTGAGCCGATATCGGTTGCAAGCCTTACTATATTATTCTCGTCTCCGAGTGCATCGCGGTGGATATCAAGCACTATGGCAATGTCCTTATCCTTCGACAGATACTTTTCTATAATTTTGCCCGTCTTATTATATGAGTCATTATATGAGGGATAATCATTTATTGATGTATCGTGAATAACCTCTACGCCCTCACTCTTGATAGCTTTTGCAAGCTGTTTCCCCACCCGTATCATATTAAAATCCGTATTGTCTGTACGGTAATTGCCTGTTTGGTTATAATTATATGTACTGCTGGGCGTATAGCTTTCGCTTCCGTGAGTGTGCACTATAAGAACCTTGGGATTTGCCGAGGAAAGACGGGGCTTTTCAATGAGCATTGATTGGGTATCTATTACATAGCTTGTTTCATTTTTGATTTCTATTCCGTTTGAGGAATCATCAAGGGTTTTTATATCTGCAACGGGAAGCGGAGGACGAAGAGACTCCTTGTCCTCCTTATTATATTCCATAAGAAAGGATACTGTATCAAGAAAGGACAGCTTTCTCCTATCTGCTAAGCTGTCTTCAACACAAAAAGGGAGGGTGCTTTTTACAGCTTTTACCGAAAGCTCTTTCCACACTATCCCCTCCCCGCATAAAAAACACATAACAGAAAAATTGAATATTCCCAGTAAAATATACAAAAAAACACTTATACTGCCTCTGCCGAGAGTAAGGGATACAAAATCTCTTTTTCGGGACATTTTTGAAGCATATCTTCTTTTTTTGTGATGCTCTGCCGAAAGAAATGACTTTACATCATATGATTTAGCCGTTTTGTATCTTTGCATATGCATTCCTCCTGTTAACATATATGCAAAGTTACTTAAGATTATGACCGAGGAGATTGATGCCGTCGGATATAACCTTTGATACACGCTCAATGACAGAATCTATCTGTGAGGGAGTAACAATAAGCTCTCCGAAAAACGGACTGAGAATCTGCTTAATAAGTGAGTATCTTTTGTTTTCGTCAAAGAATTCGCTTTCACTGCTGTCTTCTGCCATAGAATTTAATATATGCTCCAGAGAATCGTTTGCGACGGTTGCCGCATCCACCACCGTCGGCACACCTATTGCAATTACAGGTGCTCCGAGTGTCTGACGGCTAAGCTCTTTTCTGCGGTTGCCAACTCCCGAACCGGGTGTTATTCCCGTATCGGCAATCTGTATTGTTGTGCATATTCTCTCCATGCTTCTTGATGCAAGTGCATCTATGGCTATTATGAGGTCGGGTTTAATCCTTTCGTTTACGCCCTCTATGATTTCTCCTGTTTCCATACCTGTTATTCCAAGCACACCCGGACTTATAGAACAGAGCGAGACACCATGGGGCGATATATGGCGGTTGACATTTATTCCGTCGGACACGCAGGGCCCGAGCGAATCGGGAGTTACAAAGCGGTTTCCAAGTCCTACAACCATAATTACACCATGCTTAAAGGGCTTTATAATCTTTGCAAGCTCCTTTGCAAAGACCTCAGTCACTCTCTCGGGCGACTTGTTATCTCCGTCACGAAGTGCAGAGCATTCTATGGTTACATAGTTGCCGATGGGCTTTCCTATGATTTGCTCTCCCCTTTGGTCTGTTATCCTTACATGAGTTATACAGATATCGTCTTCGTTTCTTACATTTGTTTCTACGCCCTCAAGCTTTTCATCGGGAGCTTTGACGCTGAGCGCGGCTGCGTCCATTGCCAAATCCGTTCTTGGTAAAAACATTATTATCACATCCTTACAAATATTGTTTTCTTTAATCAATATAATAT
>JAZREC010000157.1:0-5703 GCA_045660605.1 Clostridia bacterium | reverse complement strand
AACTCACACAGCAGGCAAGGACAAATCTTCCCCCAAGAATAAGAATGAGCACTCTATATATGGTATCTCAGAGCTGTAACGGCAGAGTTGTAAATACCTGCAATCTTTCGGAGGATTGGGTGGGATATTCCACAAGATACGGCGATGCAGCAGGAGACTTTTCGCCGATGTCGGAATTAACCGTTACAGAGGTTAAGGAAATTGGCAGAGTTCTCGGTCTTCCCGATGTTCTTGTCGATAAGGTTCCGATAGACGGTCTGTGCGGAAAAACAGATGAAGAAAATCTTGGATTTACCTATGATACTCTCGATAAGTATATCCGAGAGGGGATTGAACCCGAGGCTGAAATAAAAGAGCTTATAGATACAAAGCACCGAAACAATCTTTTTAAGCTTGAGCTTATGCCCAAGTTTGTTCCGTCAAAATAAAATAAACAAACCTCTCAAAAGGACAATGTTCCTTATTGAGAGGTTTTTCTTATGGATATATTATTTTGTTTTATCATGACGGCATATTTTTTGGGAGTTATACCTTTTAGCTTTTTGAATACATGCGAAAAATAGCTGCTGTCATTGAAACCGCACTCTGTGGCAATTTCCGTTACTGAGATATCTGTACTCAAAAGCATCTTCTCGGCGGCGGTAATGCGTGATATATTGATGTATTCAGTTATACCCACGCCCGTTATGCTCTTAAAAAGCCTCGAAAGGTGACTGGTGCTTACACAGTATTTTTGAGACAACGCCTCAAGACTTAAATCAGCATTATAATTCTCGCTGATATACTTTGCGATGCACTGCACCATGGTAAACGGTTCGCTTAAGTTTGTGGTCTCTTCCCTGCAATATCTGGAAATAAGTATCAGCAACTGACGGAAACAGAGCTGTTCCATTTCTGCAAATCCTTGTTGCTTGTTATTTTCTTCGTTTTCGATTTGTTCAAATATTTGCTTAAAAGAATTTTGATTTTCCTTTGGTATTCTCAGAAGCTTTCTCGATTTTAGTCTGTTTATGTATTTCTTTGTTTCCTCTCCGCCAAAGTCATCATCAAAAACAAGACGGAGTCTTTCCACATAAGTATTGTTTCCGTTGTCGGTTCTGTGATAGACAAATTTGGGTATAAAAACCATATCGCCCGGTTCAAGCAAAAAAATTTCATTCCCTATAAAGTATTTAGTTTTGCCCCTCACAAGATAGTATAGCTCATGTGTATCATGAAAATGCATATGGGGCATTGTCATAGGTTCTGTGTAAATTCTGCGTTCAAAGAAGCAGGAATTTTCCAGACTGTATACTGCCATTTTTCATCACCATGTTAAATTTTAGCACAATCGAGACAAATAGTCAACAATATATTTGTATTTTTGGGCAAAAACAGCAATATAATAGTGGAAAATATCAAAAAAATGATTTAATATTAGAATGAGAATGGAGGTATATAATTATGACAGAAAAAATAATACAGTTTGGTGAGGGCGGTTTTCTGAGAGGCTTTGTTGACTGGATTGTTCAGCTTACAAACGAGGCGTCGGATTTTGATGCAGGTGTTGTAGTTGTTCAGCCTATAGAGAACGGTATGTGTGACCTTCTGGAAAATCAAAACTGCGTATATACACATGTCATGCGCGGGCTCAAAAACGGAGAAAGTGCAGTTGATATTAAGAAAATAGAGGTAATATCAAGATGTGTTCAGCCGTATAAGGATTTTGACTCATATCTTAGCCTTGCAGAAAATCCCGATTTCAGATTTATAGTATCAAATACAACAGAATCGGGCATAGCATACTGCGGTGAGGATAAGCCTCAAAACGCACCCGATGTAACTTTTCCCGCAAAGGTTACTCTTCTTCTCAAGAAGCGTTTTGACTTAGGATTAAAAGGATTTATATTCCTGCCCTGCGAGCTTATTGACAAAAACGGCGAAACACTTAAAAAATATGTTCTCAGCTATGCAGAACTTTGGGGATTTGGCTCTGATTTCAAGGAGTGGGTAGAAAATGAAAATATCTTCTGCAATACTCTTGTAGACAGAATTGTAACAGGTTATCCGAGAGACGAAAAATTTGACCTCGGATATGAAGATAATATGCTCAATACCAGTGAGCTTTTTCACCTTTGGGTAATTGAAGGACCCGAGTGCATAACAGAAGAATTCCCCTTTGACAAGGCAGGACTTAATATAATTGTCACCGATAATCTTGAGCGTTACCGCACAAGAAAGGTTCGTATCTTAAACGGTGCCCATACATCGATGATTCCCTATGCAATGCTTGAGGGTATCGAGACCGTAGGCGATTGTATGAAGGACGAAAACATGAGTAATTTTGTAAAGAGATGCGTTTATGACGAAATCATTCCTACACTTGACCTTCCCGAAAAGGAGCTTTTGTCTTATGCGGATGATGTTTTTGAGCGCTTCTGCAATCCCTTTATAAAGCATTTTTGTGCATCGATATCCTTAAATTCCGTAAGCAAGTTTAAGGTAAGGGTACTTCCGTCAATTCTTGAATATATAAAGCGTACAGGCAAGATGCCACATAACCTTATAAAATCCTTTGCAAAGCTCATTGAGTTTTATAAGACAGATATGCCAAATGATGACAAAAAGGTTATGGAATTTATGAAAGAAAATGATACAAAGGCTATCCTTGCAAACACAGAGCTGTGGGGAGAAGACTTGAGCTTTTTGTATGACGAGGTAGTAAAATATGATAATAAATAAATCAGACAATGTTGAAGTAAATCTGGAAAATGGTCATAAATATGCCCTCTGCGATATACCAAAGGGCGAAAATATAATAAAATACGGCAATCCCATAGGTCATGCAACCGAGGATATAAAAAGAGGCGACCATGTCCATACCCACAATGTAAAGACCAACCTTTCGGGAAATCTGGATTATACATACGAGCCTGATTTTATACCGACCCAAAATGTAAAATCCGACAGAACATTTATGGGCTATGTGCGTGAAAACGGCGATGTCGGTATAAGAAACGAAATATGGATAATAAATACCGTAGGCTGTGTAAATAAGGTTGCAAAAAAACTTGCGGATATTTGCGGAGTATTCTGCTTTGAGCATCCTTTTGGATGTTCACAGCTTGGAGACGACCACAAGACAACTCAGCTTATATTAAGAGGTCTTGTAAACCATCCCAATGCAGGCGGAGTGCTTGTTCTCGGTCTTGGATGTGAAAATAACAATATCGAAGAATTCAAAAAAATCCTTGGGGACTATAACCCCCAAAGAGTTAAGTTTCTTAATACTCAGGACTGCGATGACGAGATAGAAGAGGGCATAAGGCTTATTGACGAGCTTGATAAATATGCAAGCAGATTTAAGCGTGAGCCGATTTCGGTATCAAGGCTCAAGCTCGGTCTCAAATGCGGAGGAAGCGACGGCCTCAGCGGTATTACTGCAAATCCATTGGTAGGAAGACTTTCCGATATGCTCATATCAATGGGCGGAAGCTGTGTTCTTACTGAGGTTCCCGAGATGTTCGGTGCTGAGCATCTTTTGATGAAACGCGCAGTAAACAAAGAGGTGTTTGATAAAACCGTATCTCTTGTAAACGGCTTCAAGGACTACTTTTCAAGACATAATCAGGTCATTTACGAAAATCCCTCGCCGGGTAATAAGGCGGGAGGAATTACCACCTTGGAAGAAAAATCCCTCGGATGTATCCAAAAGGGCGGTATGAGCGAGGTTGTCGATGTATTGGAGATAGGCGATACTCTTACAAAAAACGGTCTTTCTCTCCTCAACGGACCTGGTAATGATATTGTTGCAATAACCAACCTTACATCTGCAGGAGTGCATATGGTATTGTTTACTACAGGAAGAGGAACACCTGTCGGTGCACCTGTTCCGACTGTCAAAATCTCTACCAACAGTGCACTCTATGAAAAGAAGAAAAACTGGATAGACTTTGATGCTTCGCCCACTCTTGACGGAAATGAACTTACCGAGGAATTTCTTGACTATATAATTTCTGTTGCATCGGGAGAGGAAACAAAGAACGAAAAAAATAATTACCGCGAAATTTCAATCTTCAAAGATGGAATTGTGTTGTAAGCATTTGCGAGTGTTTTAATAAAACCAGATAGGAGTGTTTGATATGAAAGCTATGGAGCAAATTTTAGAAGAATATGGCGTTGTGCCGGTTGTTGTCCTTAAGGATGTAAAGGATGCAATTCCTCTTGCAGATGCACTCTATGAGGGCGGACTTTCATGCGCAGAGGTAACCTTCCGCACAGATGCGGCAGAAGAGTCTATAAGACTTATGGCAGAAAAGTATCCCGATATGCTCATCGGTGCGGGAACCGTTTTAACCTGCGAGCAGGTAGACAGAGCAGTAGGTGCGGGAGCAAAGTTTATCGTAAGCCCCGGCTTTGATCCCGAGATAGTTGACTATTGTATTGAGAAGAACATACCTGTTTTCCCGGGTTGCATCACTCCGTCGGAGGTTGCACAGGCGGTTAAAAGAGGACTTAAGGTTATTAAGTTCTTCCCTGCAGAGCAGGCAGGCGGAGTTAATATGATTAAGGCAATGGGAGCACCGTATGGAATGGTTAAATTTATGCCTACAGGCGGAATAAGTGCAAAGAACCTCAAAGAGTACCTTTCATGCAGTAATATCGTGTGTTGCGGAGGAAGCTGGATGGTTAAGGGCGACCTTATTACAGAGGGAAAATTTGATGAAATAACCAGTCTTACCAAGGAAGCGGTTGAGCTTGTAAAGGAGATAAGAAAATGAACTTGAATTTAAAAGATAAAAAAGATTGTAAATTTGACGCAGTATCATTGGGCGAGGTTATGCTGAGACTCGACCCGGGCGAGGGCAGAATAAGAACTGCAAGAAGCTTCAGAGCATGGGAAGGCGGCGGCGAATACAATGTTATCCGCGGACTTCATAAGTGCTTTAAGATGGATACCGCAGTTATTACTGCATTTGCAGAAAATGAAGTCGGATATCTTATGGAAGACTTCATTGAGCAGGGCGGTGTAGATACATCACTTATCAAATGGATGAAAACAGACGGAATAGGCAGAGTATGCAGAAACGGTCTTAACTTTACAGAACGCGGATACGGAATACGCGGTGCAGTTGGTTGCTCCGACAGAGCAAATACCGCAATATCAAAGGCAACCCCCGAGGACTTTGACTTTGAGTACATATTCGGAACTCTCGGTGTCAGATGGCTTCATACAGGCGGTATTTATGCCGCACTTTCCGAGCAGTCTTGCGAAACTGTTCTCGAAGCAGTTAAGACAGCAAAGAAGTATGGTACAATAATTTCCTATGATCTTAATTACCGTCCGTCAATGTGGAGTGCAATCGGAGGACTTGAAAAGGCACAGGAAGTCAACAAAGAGATTGCAAAGTATGTTGATGTTATGATTGGAAACGAAGAAGACTTTACCGCATGCTTAGGTCTCAAGGTTGAGGGAAATGACGAAAACTTAAAGGAGCTTAACCTCGACGGCTATAAGAAAATGATTAACGAAGCTGCAAAGACATATCCAAACTTTAAGGTTATTGCAACAACACTCCGTGAGGTAAAAACCGCAACAGTAAATGACTGGAGTGCAATCTGCTGGGCAGACGGCGTAGTTTATAAGGCAAAGGACTATAAGGGTCTTGAAATTATGGACAGAGTAGGCGGAGGAGATTCCTTTGCATCAGGTCTCATTTACGG
>JAZREC010000156.1:0-1989 GCA_045660605.1 Clostridia bacterium | reverse complement strand
CATAGAAAACCCTGTACTCATCGACCAGTATCTAATGGGAACTGAGCTTGAGGTTGATGCGATATGTGACGGTGACGACATACTCATCCCCGGTATTATGGAACACATTGAGCGTGCAGGAGTTCACTCAGGCGACTCAATTGCTGTGTATCCTGCATGGAATATATCTGATGAGCTTACAGAAAAGATAATAGAAAGCACAAGAAACCTCTCCTTCTCCTTAAATGTAATAGGACTTGTAAACATACAGTATCTTATATACCAGAATGAACTGTATGTAATAGAGGTTAACCCCAGAAGCTCAAGAACAATTCCATATATAAGCAAGGTTACGGGAATACCCATGGTTGACCTTGCAACAAGAACCATGCTTGGTGAAAAATTAAAGGATATGGGATACGGAACAGGCCTCTACCCTGCATCTCCTTATGTTGCAGTAAAGGTTCCTGTATTCTCATTCGAAAAGCTTGCAAATGTTGACAACCACTTAGGACCCGAAATGAAGTCAACAGGTGAAGTTCTTGGTATTGCAAATACCCGTGAAGAAGCTATATTCAAGGGTCTTGTATCAAGCGGATGCAATATGAAGCAGAGAGGCGGAGTATTCATAACAGTAAGAGACTCCGACAAAGCGGAAATAGCATCTGTTGCAAAGAAATATTCAGACCTCGGCTTTAAGCTCTATGCAACATCAGGAACAGCAGAGATACTAAGAATAAATGACCTTGATGTAGAAACTGTATCAAAGATACATGAAAATGCCGAAAATAATACATTGACGCTCATAGAAAGCGGAAAAGTAAATTATGTTCTTTCAACATCGTCAAAAGGCAGAATACCTACCCGTGACAGCGTAAAAATCCGTCGTAAGGCGATTGAAAGAAATGTACCCTGTCTCACATCGCTCGATACTGCTTCTGCTCTTGCAGACAGTATTAAGAGCCGTTACAGCGACCTCAGTACTGAGCTTGTAGACATCAATAACCTCAGAACAGAAAAAACTGTTCTCAACTTTACCAAGATGCACGGAACAGGAAATGATTACATTTACTTTAACTGCTTTGACCAGAGAATAGATAATCCTGCAGGACTTTCCGTAAGTCTTTCGAACCGTAGATTCGGCATAGGTAGTGACGGTGTTGTTCTCATCTGCCCCTCGGAAGTTGCTGATGCAAAAATGAGAGTATTCAATCTCGACGGAACAGAGGGAGAAATGGGCGGAAATGTTATCAGATGCGTTGGTAAATACCTTTATGAAAACGGAATAGTCGATAAGCTCAATGTAACAATAGAAACAAGAAGCGGTATAAAAGAGCTTAAACTTATCCGTCAAAACGGTAAAATCGGTGCAGTTACTGTTAATATGGGCTGTCCCGAGCTTACCCCCTCAAAAATACCCGTAAAGCTTGACGGAGACAAGGTTATAGACAGAAAGGTTAAAATTGCCGGCGGAGAATACAACATAAGCGTTATTTCCACAGGAAATCCTCATTGTATAGTGTTCGTGGACAATGTTGACAAATTTGATATAGAAGCTGTCGGACCGCTCTTTGAAAATGATTCCATCTTCCCCGAAAGAGTCAACACAGAATTTATCAAAATCGTTGGCGAAAACACAATAAAAATGCGTGTATGGGAAAGAGGCAACGGCGAAACATGGGCATGCGGAACCGGAGCATGTGCGGCAGTTGTTGCGGCATGTGAAATGGGTCTTTGTAAACGGAATACAGATATTACTGTAAAGCTTGTGGGCGGAGATCTTATAATAAACTACACAGACGACGGAACTATATTTATGACCGGTGATGCTGTAAAATCCTTTGAAGGAACAATAACAATAGAATAAAGTCAGGCTCTTTGTCAATAGTTGGGGTCAAAATTGAATAATGGAATTTTGAGGGCGGTTGCAGCTTTTTATGCAGCCGCCTTTCCAGTCTCTTTTTTGTAATTGAACATATGTAATATTCTTTTTCTGAATCTATTAAAATT
>JAZREC010000155.1:0-7477 GCA_045660605.1 Clostridia bacterium | reverse complement strand
TCCAGTCAATATACGAATTTGCCGTTGAAACAACATAAGGTGACAGCTTTTTACCCTCTGATTTAATCCTGTCGGAAAGTCTTCCGATATACGCTTCGGCATTTCGCATTGATGCGGTTATAATAAGCTTTTCTCTGGCTCTTGTCAGTGCAACATACAGAACTCTCATTTCCTCGGACAGGAGCTCGTTCCTTTTTACTTCCTGAATAACTTTTTTCTGCGGAAGAGCATAATGATATCTCATCTCGGGATTGTAATAATCTATACCGAAACCATACTCTCTGTGCATTACAACCTTTTCTCTTGTTATATCGTTATCATTGAATTTCTTTCCGCAATCTCCAAGAAACACTATCGGAAACTCAAGACCTTTACTCTTGTGAATAGTCATAATTCTGACAACATCCTCGTCATCAGAGAGAATTCGCGCAGGTTCTATATCGTTTTTGTTTCTTTTGAGATTATCTGTGTAGCGTATGAAGTCAAAAATTCCTTTATATGATGTTTTTTCAAACTCACTTGCCCTTATGAGAAGTGCTTTGACATTTCCTTTCTTGAGCTCTGCGTTTGGCATAAACGAAAGGTATTCCATATATCCGATATCTTTTATTATCTCCCAAAGCAGTCTGTCTGCAGAAAGATACTTTGACAGTTCATAGTAATGTTCCAGTCTGTCCGCAAACTCCGAAAGTTTAGTCGAAAGAGCATCTGAATGAGATTTAATATATTTTTTTACGGAATTATAGAAATACCCCTTTGTACTTGCCAGACGGACACTTACAAAATCATCATCGCAGAAAGAAAAAAGCGGATGCCTCATAACAGAAATAAGTGCAATATCGTCTAACGGATTATCTATAATTCTCAAAAAATTTGTAAGGAATACAATCTCGGGAGAATTATAATACTCCCCTGCCGATTCGCAGTATACAGGTATAAGAGCTGATACAAGTATTCTGTTGTATATCTCTGCCTTTTCGCCCTTTGAACGGAGCAAAACAACAATATCGGAATATCTTGCAGGTCGGTACATATCCTTTGATTTATCATAGACAGTATAACCTGAAGATACAATCTCCTTTATTTTGTTGGCGGTATACATCGCCTCTGCTTCTGTCTTTAATATTTCGTCTGTGGGGTCATCATCCGAAAAACGAGGGTCTGTTTCAAAAAGTACCAAATCAACCTTGTCGGTATCAGGGTTTACATCCTTATACGAGCCTTCATTGTAATACAGGTATTCATCTTCTGTATAGTCAAGCTCTCCGCATTTCTCGGACATAATCTGCGAGAATACGGAATTAACAGCATCTATAACACCTTTTCGGCTTCGGAAATTTCTGTTAAGTATTATTTTATTATATTTACCGTCCTCGGTATAAGTCTCATAAGCATCTGCCTTATCCTTGAACTGCTTTGGCTGAGAACCGCGAAAGCCATAGATACTCTGCTTCATATCCCCTACCATAAACATATTGGGGTTATCCTTGTTTGCTCCAGAGATAAGAGAAAACAGTCTTTCCTGAACACCGTTACAGTCCTGATACTCATCAATATATATTTCCTGATATTTATCCATCAGCCTTACAGCAAGGTCCGACGGAGTGCCGTCCTCATTTTCGAGAAGCTTTAGTGCCTTTTGCTCAACATCAACAAAGTCAACTATTCCTTGTTTTGATTTTTCCATAGAATACCGTCTGTTGAATTCTTCCGCCATTTCGGTTATCTTCGAGATAAGCTTATATGACGAAAGCATATCCTCCTGCATATCATCATATCCTGCAGAGAATTTTTTGGTAAGCTCCTTGTATATTGCTTTTGCTTCGTCTCTGTAATCCTTGATGCACTGTGCATCCGATTTGTCCATGAACCGAGGAATATATATTCTCTCAAAGCTTATACTGTCCAGAGCTCTTTTGATGCCATCCCAATGGCTTTTGCTTTTGATAACGGCAAAATAATTTTTCTCATCCAGAAGAAACAGACGGAGTTTTTCAAAATCATCAGAAAAACTGCAGTACGACAATGCCAAATCATAATTTTCCATTGCCTTTTTGCACATTTCTTCCGCCTGCTCTGTAAGCAATCCCATCCACCTTGATGTATCGCAGAATTTATCTCTTATTCGGGGAAGTTCATCCGTTCCGTATGGCATAGAATCGGTAAACGCTTTAACCTTTTTTATAAGCGATATCAAATCATCGTCTTTCTTTTTGCTCATGCAGTCAACAAGACGCAAAAACACCTCATCGTCCGAATTATAATAATCTTCAAAAAGAGAATTAAGTATATCATCCTTTATGATTTCGAGCTGAGAGTTGTCTGCAATCTTAAATGACGGGTCAAGTCCCGCTTTATAGAAATTGTTTCTTAAGATATTAAGGCAAAAGCTGTCGATGGTACAAATATCGGCATTTCCTATGAGCATAAGCTGACGGTTAAGTCTGTCGGGATTGTCGGAGGTATCTATGGAGTCCATAATCTTGTTCATCAATCTGCTTTTAAGCTCCGAAGCTGCGGCATTTGTAAATGTAACTACGAGGAGACGGTCTATATCTGTCTTGCCCGACAAAACTCTGCTGACAATTCTCTCTACCATTACGGCGGTTTTGCCCGAACCCGCTGCTGCCGAAACAAGATTGTCTGCGCAGTTTGCATCAATTGCAATCTGTTGCTGTGAAGTCCACACCAAGCATCTCCTCCATTTCCTTTATTATTTCGTCATACTTTGCAAGGGATTTATATCTTGTATAATCTCCTCTTCCCTCTGAAGGATCAAATCTGCAAACAGATAAATAATCGCAGTACTCACACGGTGTAAAGTTGTTTTTCTTACATGGAGATACCGAAAAATCACCATCCAGAATACTATCGCATATTAAGCCAAGCTTATTTTTGAGATAATCATCCATGGTTTCAAATCCTTTAAGGGAAATACGCTTATCCTTAGCAGAACCGTGTCTTAAGGATTTTGCGATATTTTCGTCATACATATCCAGAAGCTTATCCTCAAACGGCACAATACCCTTGAACTTAAATGAGCCTTCGAGCTTTCTTTTGGCTTCTTCGGGAGACAGTCTTCCGTCAACACTTGAAAATGTTTCTTTGACAGGAAAATACATAGCACCGCCGTGCTTAAAGCTTTCATCGGAGGAAACCAGTTTATTAAGGTACACCATGAGCTGTACGCTAAGCCCGTACAAAACATCATCGAGCTTAAATTCTTTATCACCTGTTTTGTAGTCTATAACTCTTACAAAGCTTCCATCATCCGTATGACATATATCTGCTCTGTCAATTTTTCCCGTAAGAGTGACGGACTTTCCCGAGCTTGTTTTCAAAGATATTGAACCGACCTCCGAACTGTCATTAAACTCAATTTCATAACCCAAAGGCTCAAAGGATGAAGAAAGAATTTGATTTTTGACAGCAAGAAAGCTCATAAATATAGTGTTTTTCAATCGTTTGAAAGCATATTCCTGCCTTGGTGTCAAATCATCGCTCAGAGCGGTGAACTTTGCAATATAATCATTTATGTATTCCTCTGTCCTACTGAGAACCGTATCGTTATCAGCTTTCTCAAGGCTATCCCTGGACATGCCGAATTCCCGTGACAGTCTTTCCAGAACTTCATGGGTAATATTGCCTATTTCCAAAGCATCAACGGTACTTTCTTTGGGCACATCAAGAGTTAAAACATAATCAATAAAAAACGCATACTTACATGCCATATACCTTTCTATTTTGGATACGGAGGTGTGAGAAAGCATTGGTATAAGTGTCTTGATATTTTCCTCGGAAAGAAGTACTGCAATATTGTCAGAATTCATAAACTCGGAAATTCTTGTTATTAAATCTGTATTTTCTGCGAAATATCCATACACACTTCGCCATACAGGACTTACATCGCACCCCTCGGAATACTGAGACATTTTCGAGCACAAAAGCTCCTTAAGAGGCTCTGAAGAATGAATATAATGCATATCATCTATAGAGCTTTCGCTGATTTCTTTTATATTAAAAATCTTGCATATTCTGTCTATAATATATGATTTTCTAAGCGACTTAAAGTCATTGTCCGTCTTTGAATAAGATACAAAAAGCTTATGCATCGGCATGGTGAATACCGAATAAGCACAAAACTGTGAATAATATGATGCAACCGAAGATGTTGTTGAGAACTCGAAACCGAGCGTTTTCATTGCTTCTTTGTCCGCATCGCCCAGAACACCGTCGGGCTTTGGTGCAATCGGAAAAACTGTTTCGTTTACACCGAGCACAAACAGAGCCTTTATACCTTCAAAGCGTGTTCTTTCTGTATTTCCGACAAGAACCTTATCAACAGCAGATGGTATAAAACCAACCTTGTATTGAGAAAATGCGGTAACAAGCAAGTCATAAAAACCCTTGGGACTTACCTTCTGCTCACCGCAAAGGTTAACCATCTCATCGAGAGAGGATGTTATTATATCCCATATCTTTTCGTATTCTTTTGCAAGCCGAAGCTCACCCTCCGAATTAAACTTATCGATGTATTTTGCTATGGTATCGGGCATATTCAGAAACACAAGATAATTATAAAATATTTCGGCATCTTCCCTGACAGTATGTCTGCCCTTGATGCTCTCATGCATTTTTGCAAGAGGCAGAATATATTCATCTCTTATTTTGTTAAGTTCTTTTGCTGTACTGGAATTTTCGTCATAATTTGACGCAATCAGAGAATTCCACTTGATATCATCAAGCCATGTGCTTCTGCGCACATTTCTCTTTTGTATAAATCTTTCGAGCATTGATATATGTGCGCTATCAGAAGAAACAAAGCATGCCTTGAGATAATTAAATATTGAATCATAAGAATATTCCTTGGTATATATCTCTATAAGACCGAGAACAAAACGAATGAGATGGTGGTTTATAACATCATTTTTTTCATCGAGAAAATATTCAATATCAGCGTGTGAAAATACCCTCTCTATGTGATGGGAATACACATCTATATCGGAACAGATTATCCCGATATCTCTGTACATGTATCCGTCTTCTCTTATTAGCTTTTTAATAAAAGAGGCACAATTTTCCACTTCGCTTAAGGGGTTTGCAAGCGAATAGACCTTTATATCATTGCAGGCTTTGTTATAGCTTCTGCTTGGAAATGTATAAAGGTTTCTTTCGAGATGTGCTATTTCAGGAGATGTAAAATGTGTTTCATCGAGATTTTGTATAACAATCTGCCCTTTGTATCGCCTCTTTATATCAGAAAGTGTGTCGGAGGTGGGCATAAATAAGGTCGTATTTGTCTCCCTGGCATCATAACAAAGACTTATTGTAAGCTCCCTGCAGTTTTCTGCAATACAAGCAATTATATCAAGCTCCTGGGGAACAAAAGTCGAAAACCCGTCTATAAACACATGCTTATTCTTAAATACAGGAGCAGATTTCAGCCTTTTTGCCAATACGGTAAGTGCATCATCGTCAGTTTTGTATTTACGGCTCACTTTTTCTTCATAAAGGCGGTATATCTCAGAGAGGTCATTTAGTTTCAGTTTGAGTATCTGTTCCTCCGATTTTTTTGATATATCATCGAGTATATCGGGGGTAAGCATATACTTTTTGAATTCTGCTATTGACGATGATATCAAATCCGAAAATCCGTTTTTATCCTCTGCGTCTGTATAAAATTTCAAATCGCAATTTTTAATTATATCTTTTATGATAAGTGCCTTGCTGACAGAATTGATGTTTATGGTCTCGGGGTATCCGAGCCTTTTTTCCACAGCTGTACAAAGATGTCCGAAAGAAAACACCTCTGTTTTATCTTCTCGTATTGCATCAATTCTTGCAAGAAGTCTTTTTTCTGCGGTATGGCTGAACTGTTCGGGAACAATAAGAATAGTTTCCTCGCCCTTTCGGTCAAGACGCTCTATTTCGCTATAAATATATTCACTTTTACCGCTTTTGCTTCGTCCTGTAATTATCCGCACTGTTATTCACTCCGCTTTATATGTTTTTCGTAGCTGAAAGGTCCCTCGCCGTTTACGGTAACGCTGAATTCTCTTCTTCCGTCACTGCATACCATACCCATGGGAAGAGATATAATATAATTTCCTCTGCAATTGAAACGGTTATTGCCCTTTACCGTTACTCTGTCCTCATGGGTCGTAACCTCAAGCTCACCGCCCATAGAAAAATGCATATCGCTGAGGATTACCCCTGCTTTGTTGTTCTTTGCTATTTTTACGATTTCGCATGAATTTGCAGGTATAGTACCGAGCTTTACTATTGTATCATAAACACAATCAATCACTCGTTCTCTGCCAAAATATGATGAAATATTATATGAGGATGCATGGTCAACATACCCCCCGCATGTCTTAGAGTCAAGTCTGAATATAAGCTCCTTTGTCACAAAGCTGTTATTAAAGAAACAAAGGGTGTGATAATCACCGCACACTTCAACATCAACAACATTGATATATGCAGTTTCGTCAAACGCATCCCTCGGGTATACCTTTGTGCTTACAGACGGCACAAGATGCTTAAGAAGTCTTAATTCATCATTGTTCTTAAGCTCCGAAACCATCGGAGACCCTCCCGAAAGATATTCGCAAACAAGGATTTTTCTTACATCAGGCAAAGAATACTGCTTAAATATATTTTCATCTATGACAGGTGCACAAAGATTGCTATACCATGCAGATGTATGTGCCCTGAACGATACCTGATTTACAAGTCTGGAAAGTCCGTTGGAATCGGTTCTGTTTATCATATCTTGCGGTTCGGATACAGTTTGTACACTGTCTGCAATGCCTGAGAGCATGGGTGCAAAACCATTTGTAACGCACATATATCCTTCTTCGCCTATTGCATCCCGAATGGCTTTCATTGCATTTCTGTATGCATTTGCCATGCTTACTGTCGGGTCAGACAGAACAACATCCTTTTGAACAATAAACGCATTTGTATGGTCAATATGATGCATATAAAATCCCGTGGCACTAAGCCTTTGATACATCATTACTATCCATTCCAGACATTCACTAAGCGATACATCGAGTACGGCATATGTAATACCGTCCGCTTCATAAGTACACACCGAGCCGTCTGCATGCCGAAGAATCCACTTCTTTTCGTTTTGCAAAAGCTCTGAATTCTTTTCCGCAATAAACGGTGCTGTCCATATTCCCGACTTATATCCGTTTTTATTTATATGAGATGCCGTATGAGAAAGGTTAAGACCGTAACTGCTCTCCCAGTCTCCTATTGCACTCTGCCATCCCTTGCCAAGCTCTATATACTCAAACGGTGCTTTAACTCCCCTTAAGAAAGACAATCTTTCGGAAATTGTTTCTATAGAAAAATTATCATCAATAATATATACAGGCGGTTTGGGTTCGGGTGTTTTTGCACCCGTCATTGCCTTGCGTTCCGATGCATAGTCATCCAAAAGACGCGAAAAGTTACCGCCTGTGCGAAT
>JAZREC010000154.1:0-2207 GCA_045660605.1 Clostridia bacterium | reverse complement strand
TTGTAAACGGAAGCGGAAAGCATAACAACTGGTCTCTTACAACTGACGACGGTATTAACCTTCTCAAACCGGGCAAAACACCTTATGACAATCTGCAGTTCCTTTTGTTCCTATGCGCTGTCATAAAGGGAGCAGATGAATATCAGGACCTTTTGAGAATATCTATTGCAAGTGCCGCAAACGACCACAGACTCGGAGGCCATGAGGCACCCCCGGCAATTGTATCAATGTTTATTGGTGAGCATCTTGAAGAAATTCTTGAGGCTTATGAGCATGAAGACGCATATCTTGAAAAGAAAAAAGAAAAGATGGAAGTCGGTGCACATGTAATTCCTACATTTACTAAGGACAAAACCGACCGTAACCGTACATCTCCCTTTGCCTTTACAGGTAATAAGTTTGAATTCAGAATGCTCGGTTCTTCTGCGTCTGTTGCAGAACCTAATGTTGTTCTCAATACAATTGTAGCAGAACAGCTTATGAAGTTTGCAGATGAGCTTGAAGAATCAAAGGATTTTGATACTACCATACATAATATTATTCGCGATACTGTAAAAAATCATAAGAGAATAATATTTAACGGAAACAACTATTCAGATGAATGGGTTGAAGAAGCATCAAAAAGGGGTCTTTCCAATTACAAGACAACACCCGAGGCTATATCTCATCTTGTTGATAAAAAGAATATTGAGCTTTACACAAAGCATGCAATATATACAGAGACAGAAATGTACTCCAGATGCGAAATTCTTCTTGAAAACTATGCAAAGATAATCAATATAGAGGCTCTTACTCTTATAGAAATGTCAAAAAAAGAAATTATTCCGTCAGTTATTGCATATGTTAAGTCAGTATCTGATGCGGCAATTTCCAAAAAGACATTTTGCAGTATCTTTAATACTGATGTGGAATTCGATATTGTCAATAATCTGTCAGAGAATTTATCATCTCTTACACGGATTATCGGTGAGCTTGAGTCCGAACTCGAAGCAGTAAAGAATTATGAGGATAATATCAGGGAGTATGCATATTATTACAGGGATAAAGTTCTTGCGCTTATGGAGGAAGCAAGAGAGGTAATCAATTATATGGAATCACATACAGCTTCGGATTACTGGCCGTATCCTACATACAGCGAGCTTTTGTTTAATGTCTGATACAGAAAGGAAATGTAAATGAACCTTATTTTGATTATCCAGACTGTAATTATGGGTATTGTTCAGGGTATAAGGCAGTGCCTTCCCATAAGCAGTACAGGACATATGATACTCTTTGATGAGTTTATGAAGATGGATGTTTCCGAAAAGTTTATGGAGACATTTTTGGTGGTAATACAGTTTGGTTCAATACTTGCAGTTGTTCTCTTGTATTTTTCCAAGCTTAATCCCTTTGTTTCAAAAAAGAATAGGTCAAACTATGAGCTTTTGGGCAATTTACCTGTTAAGAAGGATACAGTAAATCTGTATCTTAAGGTTCTTGTCGGCGTAATACCTGCAGGAGTTGTAGGACTTCTGTTGGATGATTGGATAGACGAGCATTTTTACAATGCATATACAGTTGCAGTTACGCTTATAATTTTCGGCATATGGTTTCTCGTTATAGAAAACAAAAAGAAACCTGCTAAGGTAAATTCTCTTGATGATTTGACATACAAAACGGCTTTTCTTATCGGTGTATTTCAAATCATGGCACTTATTCCTGGAACATCAAGAAGCGGTTCAACAATTATAGGAGCTACTATTCTTGGATGCTCGAGGGTTGTATCGGCAGAATTCTCATTCTTCCTTGCAATACCCGTAATGTTTGGTGCAAGCTGTCTTAAGCTTCTTAAAGCGGGTCTTGCATTCAGTATGAATGAATGGATAATTCTCTTACTCGGAATGGCTGTGGCATTCATTGTATCCGTATTTGCCATAAAATTTCTTATGGGATATATCAGAAAGCGTGATTTCAAGGGATTTGGCTATTACAGAATAGCACTTGGTATTCTGCTTATATTATACTTTTTGTTTATAAAGGTTTGATATTTCTATTTACACAAAAAACCTGCTGAGCAAGTTCGCTCAGCAGGTTTTTTGACTTTAGGCTCTATAATAAATGTTGGGGTGTCCAACAAATAGAGCTCAAGAAAAATTTAAGAATAATTAAAAAAAGAGAGCATATTTGTTCAAAATCCGTTATAATGGAATTGACCAGAAACCATAGCG
>JAZREC010000153.1:0-1959 GCA_045660605.1 Clostridia bacterium | reverse complement strand
CACATTGCTCCTATAATGAAGGAGGATGAGGGAGGCAAAAGAAAGATTTCCAAGCGTAAGGACCCCGAAGCCGCAGTTACATGGTACAGCGATGAGGGTTACCCCGTAGAGGGAGTTATAGAGTATTTATTAAACCTTGCCAACTACACATTTGAGGATTTCCGCCGGGCTAATAAGAATGCACCTTGGACAGACTTTAAGCTCGAAATGAACAAAATGAGCAACTCAGGAGCACTCTTTGACCTTGTTAAGCTTGCAGATATATGCAAGAATAAGATTGGCTCTTATGCAGCGGAGAAGGTTTATGAGCTTGCATCAGAATGGGCAGAGAAATATGACACAGAATTCTATAATCTTCTTACAAGAGACAGAGACTATTCTGTTACAATGTTCAGCTTTGACAGAAATCCCGATAAGCCCCGTAAGGACATAGGCAAGTGGTCAGAGGTAAGGGATGCATTTTCGTTTATGTTCGATGAACTGTTCAGCGGAACATATGACGAAATATCCAATGTGTCAAATGAGGATATAGTAAGGCTTCTCTGTGATTATACCCAAATGTATGACGAAAATGCAGACAGCAGTCAGTGGTTTGATACCTTAAAAGACCTCTCACAGAAAAACGGATTTGCAAGAGAGGTTAAGGAATACAAAAACAACCCCGACAGCTACAAGGGTCATGTCGGAGATGTAAGCAATGTTATAAGAGTAGCCGTCACAGGCAGAACCAAATCCCCCGACCTTTATTCCATAATGAAAACCCTTGGTAAAGACAGGGTACTTTCGAGAATATCAGCATACAAAGGAGCGATAAGCTAATGGACGCACCAATATCCAATTTCATACATGATGCTATAGACAAAGATTTAGCAGAAAAGGTATATGATAAGGTACAGACAAGATTTCCGCCCGAACCTAACGGATATCTTCATATAGGACATGTAAAGGCTATAAACATAGACTTTTCTACCGCAAAAAAGTATGGCGGAACATGTAACTTAAGACTAGACGATACCAATCCTACCAAAGAGGATGTAGAATATGTTGACTCTATAATGGAGGATATCAAGTGGCTCGGCTTTAACTGGGACAATGTATACTATGCTTCGGATTACTTCCCCGAGATATACGAATGTGCAATCAAGCTTATAAAGAAAGGTCTTGCATATGTAGACGACCTTACCGCAGACGAGATAAGAGAGTACAGAGGCACTCTCAAAGAGCCTGGTAAGGAAAGTCCGTACCGTAACAGAAGTGTAGAAGAAAATCTTGAGCTTTTTAAGAGAATGACAGACGGAGAGTTCGAGACAGGCTCAAGGGTCTTGAGAGCAAAGATAGATATGTCCTCGGGAAACATGAATATGAGAGACCCTGTAATATACAGAGTTCTTCATGCTACCCATCACAGAACAGGGGATAAGTGGTGTGTTTATCCCATGTATGACTTTGCTCATCCCATATCCGATACTGCAGAGGGTGTAACACATTCCTTGTGTTCTCTGGAATTTGAAGATCACAGACCGCTTTATGACTGGTTCCTTAAGGCTTGTGATTATCCCGTTCCCTCAAGACAGATAGAGTTTGCCCGCCTCAACCTTACAAACACCCTTACAAGTAAGAGAAAATGCTTAAAGCTCGTTAAGGACGGCATAGTAGACGGCTGGGACGACCCCAGAATGTCAACCATATGCGGTATGAGAAGAAAGGGATATCCGCCCGAGGCACTTATAGACTTTGTAGAGAGAATAGGTGTAGCCAAGGCATTCAGCGTAATTGATTATCAGATGCTCGAGCACTGCGTAAGAGAAAACTTAAATATGAATGCACCGCGTGCAATGGCGGTTCTAAATCCTCTCAAGGTTACAATCAAGAATTATGAAGAGGGCAAAAGTGAGAAGCTTCCTGTAGATATCAACCCCAATGACGAAAACGCAGGAACAAAGGAAATAACATTCTCAC
>JAZREC010000152.1:0-1118 GCA_045660605.1 Clostridia bacterium | reverse complement strand
CGGAAACGGTAATTTCAGACCAAATGATAATTTGACTAGGGCAGACGCGGCAATTATGCTTTATAATTATCTTTCCAGATAAAATATTTGTGGGGTTGCATTGCAACCCCGCAAAAAAATAAAACGTCAATTGTAAAGTGAAATGCAATACTTGTTTGTTTGATTTATAATTTTAAGTGTGTAGATCATAGATGCAGGCAGGTATTGCATTTTGTTTTGCAAAAATATTTAAATAGATAACAAAGCCTCCAAGGAACAATGTATGTCCTTGGAGGCTCATTATATATTATTCAATTATCGCAATAATCTGTGTAATAAATTTAGACTTATCCTTGTGCTGTGGAGGACCTTCAAGATAAAGATTACGGAATGTACCTGAAAGCTTTATGTTGTTTTCTTCTGCATAGGCAATAAGTTTTTTTCGTGCTTCGGGAATATCCTCATAAGCACCATGATGGAAGAGCGACAGTGCTTTGAGTTCAGGGATATGCTTTATGTATTCGCCTTCGCTTTTAGACGGCACGGCAACGCTGTAGAAAATCTCTGTTGGAGCCTTTACAGAATACTCAGTAAAATACATACGTCTTGTTGTGTCTGTTCCGTGTGCTCTCATAGCTTCAAGTGCAGTATCCCGGAGCAGATTTGTTTTGTCTGCAATTGTAACGGTATTATATGTACGCTGGTAGATTGTTTGCGGTTCAATGTTTATCTCTTTGATAATATTGCCCTTCTGACGGGTTCTCTCTTTCAGCTTCTCAATGGTGAGATTAAGCTCATCTCTCATTTTTTCAAGCCTTTCAACCATTGGCTGTAAATCAGATGTGCCGTCAAAGTATTCGCGGATTTCATCCAGGGATAGTCCGAGGTTCTGAAACACACGGATTGTACGGATTTGCGTAAAGGTATCAATAGTGTAATACCTGTTACCTGCACTTCCGTCTTTCTTATCGGGTGTTATAAGACCTTTTATCTCATAATTGAGTATTGCTTTTCTTGTAATTCCAATGGCTTTTGCGATTTCGCCTATGGAAAATAAATTTTTATTATCCATAAAAAACACCTCGTTTTATATAATAAAATTTTTTTGAAAAAATTTCAAAAAACACTTGCATCGCACC
>JAZREC010000151.1:0-1412 GCA_045660605.1 Clostridia bacterium | reverse complement strand
AGCAAAATTCTTTAACCATATATTATTCCAATGATTTAAACCGTATTTTTCCGACATATCTTTACCGCAACAACCTAGTATATGAGTAACCTTGAAAAAAGAAAGAACATCAAAAAAATTCAGCTTTTTTATTTTATAATTTGAGTTCATATCAGTCTCACACCATTTCTTTAACCATATCTGCAACATATTCCGGATCTTCCAAGGTCATCTTGGTATTAAGCAAAAGGCTTACCTCATTTGCAAACTGTGCGTAAGCATTGGGATAGTCATTGATATCAAATCCAAGGTTCTTGTATGCTGTATGCATCGGAAGCGGTTTATAGTGAACATTGCACGCTATGCCCTTTTCGGCAAGGCGGGTTATAAACTCGTTTCGTTCTTCGTATGTTTTACCCGTAAGTCTGGTAAGGTACAGGTGTCCGCTTGAGGTATTATCCTCTGTGTAATGCTTAAGATACTCTATGCCCACTTCGTCCATTGTCTTGTTATAAATCTCGATTATGCTCTTGCGTTTCTTAAGCATCTCGGGATATCTCTCGAGCTGAACAAGACCTATTGCCGACATGATATCTGTCATATTGCACTTATATGCAGGAGAAACTATATCATACTCCCATGCACCGAGTTTGGTCTTGGCAAGGGCATCCTTTGACTGACCGTGAAGTGACAAAAGCATAAATTCCTTATATATTTCTTCATCAGAAATGCCAATAAGCGGTCTCCATGTAAGGGCACCGCCTTCTGATGTTGTTAAGTTCTTAACCGCATGGAAAGAGAAGCTTGTGAAGTCCGCAACCTCGCCTGCCATCCCGCCTCTTTGCTCAGCGCCGAATCCGTGTGCACAATCTGCGAGGACAAGTATTCTTCCAAGAGCTTCCTGATATTTTCCGTTTGGATTAAATATTGATTTCTTTCTTTCTACTATATCGAATATCCTGTCATAATCGCACATTACACCTGCAATATCAACAGGAATTACAGCCTTGGTTCTGGGTGTAATCAACTTCTCAAGAGCGTCATAATCCATCTCGAAGCTATCTTTTGCAGTATCTACAAGAACAATCTTTGCTCCAACATGGTGAATTACACTTGCACTTGCTGTATATGTATAGGCACTCGTTATAACCTCGTCACCTTCGCCTATACCGAAAAGTCTCAGCACAAGCTCCATGCATGCTGTAGCGGAATTAAGGCAAACAGCCTTTGAGGTATGACAGTACTCGGCTATCTTCTGTTCAAAAAGCTTAGTCTTGGGTCCTGTAGTAATCCATCCGCTCCTTAGTACCTCTGCAACAGCGTCGATTTCTGCCTCTGTTATATCGGGAGGAGAAAATGGAATGTTTCTATTTATCATTGGAACACCTTCTGTAAAATATATTCATACATCATTCATTATAACAACTGTAACA
>JAZREC010000150.1:0-5707 GCA_045660605.1 Clostridia bacterium | reverse complement strand
TAAGACCGCTTGGCCCCCGACTTATTGCCATGTATTCCTTGATATCGTTTTCGTTGAAGGCAATAATCATATTCTGTCCGCCAAGAACATACGAAGGTCTCATAAGAACAGGATATCCTATTTCGTTTGCTGCAGAGAGTGCTTCTTCGCAGGTCATAACGGTTGTTCCTTTGGGACGGGCTATGTTGTGCTTTTCAAGGAGTGCGTCAAAAAGCTCTCTGTCTTCTGCTGCGTCAATGCTTTCTGCAGGAGTACCAAGAATTTTTATGCCCTGTGATGCAAGGAAGTTGGTAAGCTTTATAGCTGTTTGTCCGCCAAAAGCAACTACAACACCGACAGGCTTTTCCACTCTTATAATGTTCATTACATCTTCATTTGTTAGAGGCTCAAAATACAATCTGTCAGCAGTATCAAAGTCTGTAGAAACAGTTTCGGGGTTGTTGTTAACGATTACAACATCGTATCCTGCTTTCTTTAATGACCATACGCAGTGAACAGATGCATAGTCAAATTCTACACCCTGACCTATTCTTATAGGACCCGAACCAAAAACTATTATTGTATCTTTCTTTTCTTTTCTTGATTCAAGGAATTCTACAGCTTCGTTTTCGTTTTCGTAAGCAGAGTAGAAGTAGGGGGTAGCCGCCTTGTATTCTGCCGCGCAGGTATCAACCATCTTAAATGAAGCATACGCATGGTTTTCTATCTTTTTACCGCTTATTCTTTCGATTGCGGTGTCGGGATATCCGAGCTTCTTTGCTCTCATGTATAACTCATCATCAAGCTTGTCTGTATTGGAAAGTTCCTTTTCAAACATAGCGAGGTTTAAGAATTTTGCGAGGAACCACTCATCAATCATGGTTATTTCGTGAATTCTTTCTATTGAAATACCTCTCTTTAAGGCTTCGTATACAACAAATAATCTCTGGTCGTCGCAATCAAAGAGCTTGTCCTCGATTTCTTTGTCTGTAAAGGCAGAAAGCTTGGGACTTGAAAGGGTGTCAAGTTTAATTTCTGCACCTCTGACAGCTTTCATTATAGCTTCTTCAAAGGATGAACCTATACTCATTACTTCGCCTGTTGCTTTCATCTGTGTGCCGAGTTTTTTTGATGCATATACAAATTTATCAAAGGGCCACTTGGGGAACTTAACAACACAGTAGTCAACGCTTGGCTCAAATGCCGCATATGTCATACCTGTTACATCGTTAAGTATTTCATCAAGGGTATATCCGATTGCAATTTTTGTTGCAACCTTTGCTATAGGATATCCTGTAGCCTTTGATGCAAGAGCAGAAGAACGCGATACTCTGGGGTTAACCTCGATTACCGCATATTCAAAGCTTTCGGGGTTAAGAGCAAACTGACAGTTACATCCGCCCTCTACCTGGAGTGTATTTACAATATCGAGTGCGGCGTTCTTGAGCATGGAGAATTCCTTGCTCGCAAGAGTAACTGCAGGAGCAACAACAATTGAGTCACCTGTATGAACGCCTACAGGGTCAATGTTTTCCATTGAACATACTGTAATAGCATTTCCTAGACTGTCTCTGATAACCTCGAATTCTATCTCTTTCCAGCCCGATATACACTTTTCTACAAGAATCTGTGTTATGGGGGACTGATAAAGACCGTTTTCGGAAATTTCACGAAGTTCCTTTTCGTTATGTGCAATACCGCCTCCTGTACCGCCAAGGGTAAATGCGGGACGGATTATTAAGGGATATCCGATTTCGTTTGCAAAATCAACCGCAGCTTCTACTGTTGTAACAACTATAGAGGGAATACAAGGCTGACCGATGGCTTCCATGGTGTCCTTGAACATCTGTCTGTCTTCGGCTTTATCTATTGTTTCGGGTTTTGCACCAAGAAGTGTTACACCGTGTTTTTCAAGAAAACCTTCTTTTGCAAGCTGCATAGAAAGTGTAAGACCTGTTTGTCCGCCGAGTGTGGAAAGAAGACTGTCGGGCTTTTCCTTTTCGATAATTCTCTTGATTGTGGTAAGGTTAAGAGGCTCTAAGTATATTTCATCAGCCATTGCGTTATCTGTCATTATAGTTGCAGGGTTTGAGTTTACAAGTACAACCTCAAGACCTGCCTGCTTAAGTGCACGGCATGCCTGTGTACCAGCATAGTCGAATTCTGCTGCCTGACCTATAACAATAGGACCGGAACCTATAACCATTACTTTTTTGAGATTTTTGTTAAGAGGCATTATTTCTGGTCTCCTTTCATCATGTTTTTGAATTCGTTTATAATAAAGCTTGTATCGTGGGGACCGACACAAAGATTTGGCATAAACTGGGTGGATATTGCTTTGTTATCGGCATAGCGAATTCCTTCTATTGTTTTGTCGTTAACATTGATGAAGCTGATTTCGCTATCCTTGGGGAGAGCGTTCTCATCAACGATATATCCGTGGTTCTGATTTGTTATATATATTCTGTTTGTTTTTGTATCCTTAACAGGCTGATTTGAGCCTCTGTGGCCGTAAGCGTGCTTTTTTGTTTTTCCGCCAAACACCATAGCCAAAAGCTGATGACCGAGTCCGCAAGCATAGAGCGGAATATTTGTTAAAGCAATTTTTCTTATTTCTTCGATCGCTGTATTATAGTCCTCGGGGTTACCCGGTCCCTCAGAAAATACAACACCGTCAGGTCTCATGCATATAACTTCTTCAGCCATTTTGTTATGTGGGACAACAGTTACGCTTATTCCCATTTCTGTAAAGCATTTTATAAAGCTGTCTGTAAGGCCGAAATCGTACATGCAAACCCTGAACTCTTCATTTTCTGCCTTATATTCCTTTATCGTATCGGTGCTTACTTTACAAAGACATACATTGTTCTTGTAAGCCTTAAGCTCGTTTACTGTTGCATCAAGGTTTGATATGTCGCTTGTTATCTTACCGTTCATTGTTCCGTTGTCTCTTATAAGTCTTGTAAGCTCTCTTGTATCTATACCGCAGAGACCAACGATATTATTCTTTTTTAGATAATCATTAAGCTTACCTTCTTCACGGAAGTTTGAGGGTGTATCGCATATGGATTTAACAATATATCCTGCGATTGATGGCTTTTTGCTGTCAAGCTCTTCGTTTATTATTCCATAGTTGCCGATTAGCGGAAAGGTTTGTACAACAATCTGTCCGCAAAATTTTGGGTCTGTTATAATTTCGTTATATCCCAAAACGGATGTCTGAAAAACAGTTTCGCCGATGGCGTCTCCATCAGCACCAATGGCATAGCCTTCAAAAACTTTGCCGTTTTCAAGTACAAGATATAGTGTCTTCTTATCCATAAGTTCTCCTCCGGGTTAGAAAATTAAGATACAAAAAGGCTCAAAAAAACAGGGAAGACATAAGCTGTCCACCCTTTTTTAGTGCAAGTCAGTCATAAACAGATTATGTTACTTTTATATCCAATCTATTTTACAACAAAATGGGGTATATTGTCAACTGTTAGACCGATAAAAATAAAAATATTTTTGGAAAATATTCTATAATATGAAAATGGGGCTGTAAAAAAATGTTTTTGTTTTTACATCCCCAAAAATTTTATACTGTTATTACCTTTACTTCTGTTTCAGAAAGTGTTCTTTCAAGATCTTTGTCAAAATCCTTTTCGGTAATAAAATAATCAATGTCATCAAAAGCAGCGAGCTTTGCAAATCCAATTCTTTCAATCTTTGATTTGTCGCAAAGATAATATTTTTTGTCGGAATTTTTTAGCATGCATTGCTTAATTGCCCATTCCTGTTCATTGCTGTCAAGAATTCCGCCAGCTCTTGTTATGCCTCTGCTTGAGAAAAACACCTTGTTTGCATAACAGTTTTCCTGAATATAGTTACATGCAAGAGTACCGACAAAGGATTGATTATTGCTTACATATCCGCCTACACCGATTACCTTGATGTTGGAATATCCTGCAAGCTCAGATACAACTCTTATAGAGTTGGTTACAATTGTTATATCCTTAAGATTTTTAAGCTCTCTTGCCATATAGAAGGTTGTGGTTGAAGCATCAAGAAAAACAACATCACCCGGTACTATATGCTTAACAGCTTCCTTTGCAAGCTTTTCCTTGATATCAGCATTAAGATGCTTACGCTTTTCGAGTGACATCTCATGATTACTCTCTGTAATCGGTATTGCACCGCCGTGTGTTCTTACAAGAGCTTCCTGCTTTTCAAGCTTTTCTAAATCACGGCGTACGGTTTCCTCGGTTACGCCAAGCTCGTGGCTAAGCTTACTGACCCATACAGAGCCTTCATTTTTGAGTGTGTCAAGAATTTTCTTTTGCCTTTCGACAGCAAACATAAGTCTTTCTCCTAAAACTATTTAATAATTTTTACCATATCTCCGTTTTTAATTCCTGCAGAGTTTGCATCATCTGTATCAATGTGCATCTCTACATTGAAGTCATCACGGACACGAACCTGAACATCGTAGAATTTAGTCGGCTTAACGCTTTCTACCATTACATCAACATAGTCACCGTCATTTATACCATGTCTGTTTGCGTATTCGGGTGTAAGATGTATGTGTCTGTTGGCAATTATAACGCCCTGTTTAAGATATACAGAACCCTTGGGTCCTATTATAACAAGCTTTTCAGAACCATCTACGACGCCTGAGGGACGGACAGGAGGGCTTACCTTAAGTATAAAGGTATCTGTTTTTGAAATTTCTACCTGAGTGTTCTTTCTTACGGGTCCCAGCACACGCACTTTCTCTATTGCCTTAAGTGACGGACCAACAAGTGTTACACACTCCTCAGCAGCATATTCTCTGCCCATAAGAGTTTTCTTCTTTGTCAGTTCATAGCCTTTGCCAAACAGAGTGTCAAGATCCTCTCTGGAAAGGTGTATGTGTCTTTGTGACACACCGATTTTTATTTCGTTATTCTGATCCTGTTTGTATTCTTTTAAGATTTTTGAAACAGCTTTTTCTATTTTTTGGATGTCGTACATAGATTATTCTCCTATCCTGTTAGACTAAGATATCCAAATCAAAAAATTTGAGTAATTCGGGGTGGGGGGAGGCAATACATTCGTTTCCGTATACTTTTCCTACGGGAGATGCTGTTTTTTCTCCATGTTCAAGAGCCGCCTTGATTGCAGAAACACTTCCTGCAACAACCAGAGTTACCAGTCTTCCTCCAAGTCGTTCTTCCTTGTGAAGAAGCTTTACATCTGCTGCCTTGCACATTGCATCAAGAGCAACAACAGATGCTGTAAAGCCTGATATTTCTATTATACCGACAGCCTTGCCAAAGCCATAATTTTCGGCTTCTACACCCATCATATTCTTTGGAAGCTTGGTATTGAATTTATCCTTATTGATATCCATAAGGTATGCCATTTTCTCTGCATCCTTTTCGGGACGGGGGATAATGTGAGAAACAATATACTTTTTCTTTGCCTGTGCATATTCCTTGCCTGCATCAATTGCAGCCTGTACTGCAGCAACACTGCCCTCAACCTTAACAATCATTATAAGGGGAGCAGGAGCATCCGGGGCAAAGGGTCTGTTTCTGTCAAAAGCAATTACCTTTACATCTGCGGCTTTTGCCATAAGGTCAGCTACACAAAGAGCTGTTGTAAAACTGTATACTTCAATTAAACCTAATGCATTCATAATTATGACCGTCTTTCTTTTAGTTAATTATCAAACAATATGTAGTCCGTCAACAAGTACGCATCTTCT
>JAZREC010000149.1:0-1473 GCA_045660605.1 Clostridia bacterium | reverse complement strand
CACAGGGTGCTTACTCGTATATGCGGTGAAAATTAAAACACAAACCATGAAATCTGTCGGGCATATTTGAAGTTTTTAATCCCCGACAATATGTAAAAGTTATTTAAGAGCAGGAATAGTCGGTTGTCGGCTTTCCTGCTCTTTGTAGTGCGCTCGGCATGCGTAATAACTTGGCGGTGAAAGTCCGCTACAGGCTTGGCAGTAGGAACTGTTAGCCAAAGACAAGGGCGTCCGTCGTGAGGCGGAGTCTGAAGGAAGTCGGAGGCAAAGCCTCGGTCTGACGAACAGAAACTGTATATAAGGCGTTTTGAAACGGACGAGTTTGCTACACAAAACAAAGTCCAATACTGCCCGAATTTCAAGGCGTAAATACAGCAGATATATGAGGTGAAGGTGATTACGCTTACCCGAGGAGGTCTCATAGGCAGAGCAATCTGTAGTAACAACTAACTATGAGAAGTCAGCAGAGGTCATAGTACCGAAAGTTTTTTTCGGGAAGGACCGAACAATCATAAGTCTTGAGTAAATGATGAAAGGAATGTCGGTATGATGAAAACAGAATACACCCCAAATGGTGGCTTCCTGCAAATGGATAGTGTGGAACACGAAGAGTATGTAGAAGTGTGCAGTACCGGAAATCAGGAAATCAAAGAAAGAGACGGTGCAGACTTGCTTGAAAAGGTTCTTGAGAGGGATAATCTGAACAAAGCTTACAAGCGAGTAAAAGCCAACAAGGGAGCAAGCGGAGTCGATGGTATGACCATCGATGAAGCTCTTGTATGGCTGAAAGAAAATGGGAACGAACTGCTCGAAAAGATAAGGAATGGAAAGTATAAACCGTCACCTGTTCGCAGAGTAGAAATCCCAAAGGATAATGGCGGGGTACGAAAATTGGGAATACCAACAGTAATAGACCGCATTATCCAACAAGCAATAGCACAAATCTTAATCCCAATCTACGAATCAAAGTTTTCAGAAGGAAGCTATGGTTACAGACCAAACAGAAGTGCAAAGAATGCAATTTTGAGAGTAAAAGAATATGCAGATGAGGGATACAAATATGCAGTATGCCTTGATTTATCCAAATACTTTGACACGCTTAATCACGAACTACTTATGAATATGCTCCGTCAAGATATTAAAGATAAGATGCTTATAGAACTTATCAAAAGATATCTCAAAAGTGGAGTAATGGAAAATGGCATAGTAATGAAAACAAATGAAGGTTCACCGCAAGGTGGAAATCTCTCTCCGTTACTTGCGAATATCTATCTTGACAAATTCGATAAAGAGTTCGAAGGCAGAGGCGTAAAAGTAATCCGATACGCAGACGATATTATCCTTTTAGCAAAGAGTATCCGAGCAGCAGAAAGGCTTCTCGGTACAAGTACAGAGTACCTCGAAAAGAAACTAAAACTTAAGGTTAACACAGAGAAAAGCCGTGCGGTGAGTGTGTATTCAATCCGAAATTTT
>JAZREC010000148.1:0-10394 GCA_045660605.1 Clostridia bacterium | reverse complement strand
CGAAATAGTTTGTATAAGAATTATTAAGGAGGTAATGACCAATGATCAGTACAGAAAAAATAAGAAATGTGTGTATTCTTGCACACTCCAATGCAGGCAAAACTTCTCTTTGTGAAGCAATGCTTCACAAGGCAGGACTGATAGACCGAATAGGCAAGGTAGAGGACGGAAATACAATATCTGACTTTGATCAGGAAGAAATAAAAAGAAAAATCTCTGTCAATACCTCTGTTATACCGATAGAGTGGAACGATGCGAAGATAAACTTCCTCGACACCCCAGGTACTGCAGACTTCGTGGGTCAGCAGCTTGAGGCTGCCTCTGTTTGCGGTACGGCACTTATCGTTGTAAGCGGAAAATCGGGCGTAAGCGCAGGTACGGAAAGAGCATGGAATATTGCAAGCAAGAAATCCAAGATTGTGTTTGTAAACAAGCTCGACGATATGAAGGCTGACTATGCAAAGGTTGTAGAACAGTTAAACGACGCTTTTGGCAAGAGCATAGCTCCGTTTACCTTCCCCATCAAAGAGGGCGACAAGCTTACAGGCTTTGTTGATGTTATAAAAATGCGTGTCAAGATGTTCTCCGAGGGCGGAGACACCCACAGATATGACGAAATTCCGCAGGAATTCAAGGAAATCGCAGACAGAAGCCGTGACCTTTTGCTCGAAGCTGTTGCAGAGGTTGACGAAGCATATATGGAAAAATACTTTGCAGGCGAGGAATTTACCGAGGACGAAATCAAATCCGCACTCAAGGTCGGCATAAAGGACGGAACGGTTGTACCTGTTATCTGCGGAAGCGTAGAAGCCAAAATAGGTATTACACATCTTCTCAACACAATAGCTGACTATATGCCCGCTCCCAATGAATTCATACATATAGAGGGCGAAAACAAAAAGACAGGCGAAATAGAAGAAATTATTTGCGACAGTGCAAATCCTGTTGTAATTCATGTATTTAAGACGGTTGTAGATAACTATGTGGGCAAGCTTTCGTACTTTAAGGTGCTTTCGGGAACACTAAAATCCGACAGCACACTCATTAACCCTGCCAAGGGCAAGGAGGAAAAGCTTTCCAAGATATTTGTTGTAAGAGGCAAAAAGCAGACCGAGGTTTCTTCTCTGTGTGCAGGCGACATAGGTGCTACCGCAAAGCTTGCCATAACAGAAACGGGAGACACTCTCTGTGATGTATCTCTGCCTGTTGCAATCGGTGCAATCAGCTTCCCCAAGCCTGTTCTTTCGATGGCGATTGAACCAAAGGCAAAGGGCGATGAAGAAAAAATAAGTGCAGGTCTCGCCAAGCTCGCAAGCGAGGACAGAACCTTTACATATACAAGAAACCACGAAACCCACGAGTCCATCATATCGGGCGTGGGCGAACAGCATATCAATGTAATATGCTCCAAGCTTGAGGGCAAGTTCGGTGTTTCCGTTAACCTCAAAGAGCCCAGGACCCCGTACAGAGAAACCATCAAATCCAAGGTAAAGGTTGAGGGCAAACACAAGAAGCAGTCGGGCGGACACGGTCAGTACGGACATGTGTGGATTGAATTTGAGCCTTGCCAGAGCGAAGACCTGATATTTGAAGAAAAGGTTGTCGGCGGTGCTGTTCCAAAGAACTTCTTCCCCGCAGTAGAAAAGGGTATAAGAGATGCAATGAAAGAGGGCGTTCTTGCGGGCTATCCCGTAGTTAACCTCAAGGCTACTCTTCTTGACGGCTCATACCACTCCGTTGACTCATCGGAAATGGCATTCAAAACAGCCGCATCAATAGCATACAAAGAGGGACTTCCCAAGGCAAAGCCCGTTATACTTGAGCCTGTAGGAAATGCAAAGGTTATCGTTCCCAACGGCTACACAGGCGATGTTGTAGGCGACCTCAACAAGAGAAGAGGAAGAATTCTCGGAATGAACCCCATAGACAATAATGTTACCGAGGTAGAGGCAATTGTTCCTGCGTCGGAAATGAAGAAATATGCAACCGACCTCAGAGCTCTTACCAACGGAAGAGGAACCTTTGATTATGAGATAACAAGCTATGAAGAAGCTCCGCAGATAATCGCAGATAAGATAATAGCAGAAGCTAAATAAGAAAAAAGACATATTAGGGGAGTCGCAGGAATGACTCCCCTTTGTTTTTCCGTCTGTTTTTTACCGCGGATGGCTGGGAGTACAACGGCAAGACAAATTTGCCAATTTTCGACAATTTATTCCGTTGACAAAATCTTATTTAATGTGATATAATCACAATTGCCAAACACAAGTTTATACATAAAAAGTAATACGGCATTCGTTTCAGATAAAACGAAGGCTTTCGTTAACCGTATTCTTTTTGTGTTGGTTAAACTTTGTTTGGCGATAAAGAAGAGAGCCTGCGTTTTTCATGCGTCGGCTCTGTGCCGGCGCATTTTTTAATATTACCAAACAAAAGGAGATAAAATCATGGATTACGAAAAAATGTGTTTTGAATTATTCAATAAAATAACAGATGCAATTGAGGTTCTTAAACAAGCACAAAAAGACGCAGAGGAGAATTTTATATCCTCCAACGAGGAGTAGTATCCGAATATACATATAATTCCGGAATTATTATGGTCATAAAAATAAAATCCCCTACGAAATTTTGCAAATGCTGATAAAATTCCGCAGGGGTTTTGGTTTATCGTATATCCTTATTTACCACTTCGGCAGGCTTTTCGAGAAGCCATGCCTTTTCCGAGAGCCTTTTGAGCTTCTTAAATGCAGTTGCATAGTAGTGTCCGTCGCATATTCTCTCGTCGCAAACAACGGTTATATCAACGAACTTGCGTTTTTCCACAGTGCCGTCACTTTGTGTAACATATTCCGACTTTTTCATACCAAGTGATATAAAAAGCGGAATATTTCCGAAGTCATACAGATGATGAAAAACAGGCGGTATTCCGAGCGAACCCATGTTTGTTATAAACATAGAGCTGTGGAAAGGACTGATTTTGGTTATGCATCTTGGAAGAAGTCCAAAGTAATCCAGAAGCCTTATTATCCAAACAACAAACTTAAGCACAACTCCAGGAAGAAAGGTAAGAACCCTTGCGAATGTATCCATTGAGTTAGTGTCGCCTTCCTCGCGGTTTTCGCCAATCATATCACTCATAACCGAATATATGTCCTCTATGCTTGCGTCGGGCTTTGCAGGAACCTTGATTACGGTCTCCTGTGCATCGAGTGCCATTTCCTTTTTGATTGTAAGGCACATTTCGATTTCGTTTCTTGCATAGATTTTCTGACCGCGTATAAATCTGTTTATTCCGGGGTACGATGCAACGGTCTGCACATATGCCGCAAGAAGCACATGCATAATACCAAGTCCCGGCATCCCTTCTTTTCTTTTTTCTCTGATATATTTTTCTGTTTCTGTGATGTCTAATCTGGTAGAAAATTGATTTGACGCACCTACTCTTGTGGGCATAAAAAATGTACTTACCACATTCATTGGCGGGAGCGACTTTATTCTTCTGCCTTCTTTTTTCAAATTACATCCCATCCTTTATATACATATATGTATAATATAACAGTTAAGTACATGCTTTGTCAAGTTTTGTCGGACCGTTGACAAAAAGACACAAAAAATGTATAATGTTTTTATTGTTGTTTTATGAAGAAAGGAAAACAAATGATGACGAGAAAATCCGTAATTTTAATGCTTATAGTTTTTTGCTCCGTATTTCTCTCCTCCTGCTTCAAAAAAGAGGTTGAGATTATGGCAACACACCGTTGGAACGGGGTTTATGTGTGGACCGATGATGAAACTGAGGAATTCAAGGTTCTCGATGTAGAGGGTATTGACGACGAGAACATCCGCTACACCCTCCAGTCTTCAAGAGGGACAGAAGAGTTCGAAGCTCCCATTAAGAGCGAAAGCGGAAGATATGTTGTAAAAAACTTAGGACCCAAGAGCGTCAAGATTACACTTTCGACCGATGCGGAAATTGTTACAATAGACGATATGTGGACAGACAAGAATTCTCGCAGAATGGAAAACTGGACGGGTAAGTATTACAGACTTCCCTACGGCGAGACACCCCCTGCGTTTGGAAATTCTCTCTGGAACGGAGAGTATGTGTGTGCTGATACAGGACTTGAAATATCCGTATACGGTATCAAGGAGGGCTATGTGCTCTGCGCCTACAAGACCTTTGAGGAGGGCGAAGAGGTTATAAAAAATCTCAAATGTCTGGAGCCCGATTCCACAAAGGCGGTTTTTACCGAGGGCGAGAGACTTGTTATTCTTGAGCTTATCCGTAAGAACAGCAGAATTAAGGTTACGGATCTTTATATGAACGATTCGGAAAACAAGGGTATAAGCGGAGTGTATAAGAAATGAGCGACAAGAGAATAACACAATGCGAGATGTGTGCATACTATGACGAGGAAGATGAATGTTGCAGTATAAATCTTGATGAGGACGATATTGCAAAATATATGTCACAGCCATATTCTTCCTGTTCATACTTCAGTATGTATGATGAATATAAAATAGTAAGAAAGCAGAATTAGGTAATAATATGAGATTTTCACGAAGCGAACTGATATTCGGTGAGACTGCACTAAAAAAACTGTCGCAGACAAGAGTTGCGGTTTTCGGCCTCGGAGGTGTGGGAGGCTATGCTTTAGAGGCACTTGCAAGGGCAGGCGTGGGCGAAATCGACATAATAGACTCCGATACCGTTGATATAACCAATATCAACAGACAGCTTATAGCACTTACCTCAACTGTCGGAATGAAAAAAACCGAGCTTTTCAGAGACAGGATAAAAGAAATAAATCCCGATTGCCGTGTTAATGTCCATGATGTGTTCTATCTTCCCGAAAGGGCGGAGGAGTTTGAGCTTGATAAATTTGACTATGTGGTAGATGCCATAGACACCGTAACGGCAAAAATTGACCTTGCCGTAAGGTGCACCGAAAAGGGAATTCCCATAATTTCGTCTATGGGAACAGGCAACAAGCTGGACCCCACAGCACTTAAGGTGTCGGATATATACAAAACATCTGTATGCCCTCTTGCAAGGGTTATGCGATACGAATTAAAGAAAAGGGGAGTAGCCTCTCTTAAGGTGGTTTATTCGGAGGAAAAGCCCGTAGCGCCCGACGAAGAAGCAGTAAAAAGATATATGGAATTAAACCCCGATACTAAGAAAAATATTCCTGCTTCAACTTCATTTGTGCCTCCCGTTGCAGGCATGATAATTGCATCGGAGGTTATTTTGGATATTCTGGAGATAAAAAAATGAAAAAAGCACTAATTGCCATGAGCGGTGGAGTGGATTCGAGCGTGTGTGCATATCTTGCACAAAAAGCGGGATATGAGTGCATAGGTGCTACGATGCTTCTTTGCACAGACGGCGGACAGGATGTAAAAGATGCAAAAAGAATATGTGCGTGCCTTGGGATAGAGCATCATGTCTTTGATATGAGACAGGATTTCAAAAATATAGTGATGGAAGATTTTGTTTCCCGCTATGAAGAGGGTGCAACGCCCAATCCATGTATTATGTGCAATCGTCACTTCAAATTCGGAAGACTTATGGATATGGCAAAAAGCCTCGGCTGTGATACTATAGTTACGGGACACTATGCAATATCAGACGGTCAGGGCGGTCTTTTCAAGGCAAAGGATATTAAGAAAGACCAGAGCTATGTGCTTTGGAGCCTTGGCACCGATACCCTTAAAAGCTGTTTTTTCCCCCTTGGAGATTTGACTAAGGCAGAGGCAAGGGAAATTGCAGAGAGAGAGGGACTTGTAACCGCGAGAAAGAGCGACAGCCAGGACATATGCTTTGTACCCGACGGCGATTACGCATCGTTTATAGAAAAATACAGAAACAAAAAATACCCCGAGGGCAATTTCCTTGACACCGAGGGCAATGTTCTCGGAATACACAAGGGTATAATAAATTACACCCAGGGACAGCGGAAGGGTCTTGGTATAGCGTTTGGAAAGCCTATGTATGTGGTATCAAAAAACCCCGATACCAACGAGGTTGTACTTGGCGAAAATGATGACCTTTATACCAAAGAGGTATTTCTTAAGGATTTTAATCTTTTATATAAGGATTACAAGGAGACCAAGGCAAAGATACGATACAACCAGACAGAACAGACCTGCACTCTTATCACAGAAGACGGAGGTAGGGCAAGACTTATTTTCAGGGAGCCTCAAAGAGCCTCGACAAAGGGTCAGTCGGCGGTTGTATATGACGGAGAAAGAGTAGTCGGCGGAGGAATAATAGACTGATGGCAAGAGAACTTACAAAAGCTCAGATTGCAGAGAGAAGTATAATAAAAAAATACCGAAAAGAGCTGTGGAACCCATTTATAGCAGGGGTTCAGCGCTACAGCCTTATAGATGAGGGCGACAGAATTGCCGTCTGTATATCGGGCGGTAAGGATTCTATGCTTATGGCAAAGCTTATGGGTCTGCTTCAAAGAACAAGTAAGGTTAGCTTTGAGCTTGTGTATCTTGTTATGAATCCGGGCTACAGTCCAAAGAACCTTGAACGGATAGAGAGCAATGCCAAGGTTTTAGAAGTTCCTGTTACTGTATTTGAAACGGACATATTTGAGGTTGCGGATTCTGTTGACAGCTCGCCCTGTTATCTGTGCGCAAGAATGAGAAGAGGCCACCTCTATTCCAAGGCGAAGGAGCTGGGATGCAACAAAATAGCGCTCGGGCATCATATGAATGATGTCATAGAGACAACTCTTATGGGGATGATGTATTCTTCTCAGCTTCAGGCAATGCTCCCAAAGCTCAAAAGCACCAACTTTGAGGGGATGGAGCTTATCCGCCCGATGTTCTGCGTAAGGGAGGAGAGCATTATAGCGTGGGCAAGGTACAATGAGCTGGAATTCCTTAACTGTGCATGCAAATTTACCGCCGACGCCGAAAAGTCACACTTTGAATCAATGTCAAAGCGAAAGGAAACAAAGGAGCTTATCGCAACCCTTAAAAAGACTAACCCCATGATAGAACACAATCTCTTTAAGAGCATACACAATGTTCATATAGATACCTTTGTGGAATATAAGTCCAAGGGAGAGAGACACACATTTCTGGAGGAATAAAAATATGATATGTAATAACTGCAAAAAAGAAATAGAAGACGGCGTCAGCATATGCCCCTATTGTAACAAGGAGACGGTAAACCGCTGTCCCAACTGTTGGGCAAAGCTTAATGAGGGCGAAAAAACCTGCACAAAATGCGGATGCAATATTTCGGAATATATAAGGGAAAGCGAGGAAATAAGGAGCTACACGCCCCCGACTCTTTCCGATAAGATAAGAAAGCTTCCCAAATGGCTCAAAATAAGTGTTCCTGCACTTTTAGCGGTTGTTATAGCCTTGTCGGTTGTTATAAGTGCTATAAACGCTCAGAAAAGACAAGAGGAAATAAAGCACGCAAGCTATGAGATGGTTGTCATGGCAGACGGTGCAATAGAGCTGATAACAGAGCTTGCCGAGAGCTATGAAAACGAGGTATACAGCAAGGATTGGATTACATATATAGAGTCTGCACAGGCACTCAGGGAAAAGAGCAAGGACAAAACAGACGAAATCAAAAAAATGAGAGAACCCATAAGCCACTGCAGAGATGTAATAAAAGCTCTCGGAGGAAATAAGGCGGGAAAGAAAGCAGACAGAGTGTATTTTTGCTACAGCGAATGTTACAGCTATGTAGTGGGCGAAAACGGAAAATATCCCAATTATCTCAAGAAATATAACGAGCTTGTCGAAAAATATGAGGAAGCAACCGAAGAACTTTTGGATTTGTTTGATTAATATTGTAAGTTTTATATAGTAATTTTTAAATATACATAAAAGGCGTACCTCAATTTGTGAAATCACTTATTGAGGTACGCCTATATTATTTTCATCATGTAAGACAAATCTCTATTCCCGATTTTTCCAGTTCTTCAAGAATTGCTATATCTGCCGAGGAGTTTGTTACTATAACATCCGCAACGGACACATCGGATATTTTTGCAAATGCACATCTTCGGAACTTTGTAAAGTCCGCCGCGATTATTCTTGTATCGGACTGGGCTATCATGGCGGTATCGACATCTGCTTCCTTGTTATAGAATGTGGTAAAGCCTCTTTTTGCATCTATTCCGTCTACCGAAAGTATAAGCTTATCCGCGTGATAGTTGTGTATCTGTCTTGCCGCATCGCTCCCGTAGGTGAACTGATACTTGGTGTTTACAGAGCCTCCCACAAGCACAACATTGTAGTTGGGATTGTTTGATGCCTCCAATGCAATTGCTATGGAATTGGTTACTATATTCAGATTATAGGATTTCGGTATTTTACGGAATGTGATGAGGGTTGTTGTGCCCGAATTGAGCATTATTGTATCGTTAGGCTCTATCATCTGCGCGATTTTGTCGGCTATTTCCACCTTTTCGCCCTGATTTGTTTCCAGCCTTTGATTGAGGTTCATGCTGTAGTACGGCTTGTATGAGCTCATCGCTCCGCCGTGTATTCTGGAGAGCAGACCCTTTTTTTCCATATCTGCAAGGTAAGAACGGATTGTAACCTCCGACACGCCGAAAAGCTGACTTAATTCCGATACCTTTACCGTATCGTTTTCCTTAAGCATTTCCAGAATTCTTCTTTTGCGTTCTTCTGCAATCACAGCATATCACACCCCTTTGGTCGTAGTATATCACAGAGAGACATTCCTGTCAATCTTTCGAATTGATTATGAAAATCATAAAAAAGCAAGCAAATCATAAGAAAAACTGTTGACATTTGTACTATTCTGTTATACAATTTAGATAGCATATAAAGTGGAAAGGAATGAGGACGAATGTTTAAGGATTTAGGTATTAAACCGCCTTTCTTTGAGGTGGGACCCAAGGCATTTTTATATGGCGAAAAGATGCTTAAGCTTGCCAAGGTTATCGATGCCACAGCTATGAAGTATGATGTTGATGTTATCGTTACTCCTCAGTACACAGACATCAAGCTTCTTGCAGACAACACAGAGAGAATTTTTGTATTCGCACAGCATATGGATTACCTTCCCGTAGGCAGAGGACTCGGAAGCGTGCTTCCCGAAGCTGTCAAGGCTGCAGGTGCAAAGGGCGTTATGCTCAACCATGCAGAAAAGCCTCTCACAATGGAAGAGGTAGAAAAGACTATAAAGAGAGCAGACGAGGTGGGACTCGGTACAATCGTTTGTGCAAACACAGTAGAAGATGTTAAGACAATCGCAAAGATGTCCCCCAACCTCATAGTTGCAGAGCCTACAGACCTTATCGGTACAGGTCAGACAAGCGACTCCAACTATGTTATAGAGACAATCGAGACCGTAAGAGAGATTAACCCCGACATCATGGTTCTTCAGGGTGCAGGTATATCCAACGGTCAGGATGTTTACAACACAATCAAGCTGGGTGCACAGGCTACAGGTTCAACAAGCGGTATCATCAAGGCTGACGACCCGTATGCAATGGTTGAGGAAATGCTTTTCAACCTCCGCAAGGCTTGGGACGAAATGAGGTAATTACATATGAACAGCGAAGCATTACGCATGGCTAAGGAAGCTTATATAACAGAGAGCGAATGTATCAAGACCATGGCAGAACACTTTGATGAAGAGGCTTATTCCAAAGCAGTTGAGCTTCTTAAGAATGCCGAGAGAATAGGCACAGCAGGCTGCGGCCACTCGGGAATTATTTGCCAGCACTTTGCACATCTCATGTGCTGTATAGACCAGCCCGCAAGATTTATATCTCCTGCAGAGGCAGTTCACGGCGCTACAGGATATCTGCAGAAGGGCGATGTAATGGTTTTTGCTTCCAGAGGCGGTAAAACAAAGGAACTGCTCCCCATACTTGACATATGCAAGGCAAAGGGCGTAAATGTAATTTCTATTACAGAAAATATGGAGTCTCCTCTTGCAGAGGGTGCAGATGTTGTATTAAAGCAGTATGTCAACAAGGAAACAGACAAGTACAACTGTCAGGGTACTACATCATCAACATCCCTTGCGGTTATATTCCATGTGCTCCAGACAGCACTTATAGAGGAAACAGGATTTCAGAACGAACAGTTTGCTCTCGTGCATCCGGGCGGTGCAGTAGGCGAGAGGCTTAACAAGAAATAATTTTTTATAAAATTATATATTTATTATCTTTAAGGAGGATTTTTAAGATGGAATTTAAGTTTTATCAGAAAGAGTTAGAATTGCAGTCAAGAGGTTGGATACCCACATTCCACGACATTTCAAAAGAGGTTATGGAAATCGTAGCGGCTTCAGGTGTTAAGAACGGTACCGTTACAATCGCATCACATCATACAACATGCTCAGTTATGGTACAGGAATGTTCTCACGACATTGA